>CAYMAA010000001.1:0-66782 GCA_964388305.1 uncultured Lachnospiraceae bacterium
CCGTACCGTCTATTTGTGTGGTATACATATTTTCCTTATAATGATCCCAATGACCGCTGCGTTCCCAAAGAGCACGGTTAAGCATCATAGGTGTTTGAATTTCCACATAGCCTGCCCTGCGGTGAATTTCTCTCCAATAGTCGATAAGGGTGTTTTTAACAATCATTCCTTTAGGCAGGAAGAACGGGAAACCGGGGCCCTCTTCAAGAAGAGCAAAAAGACCGAGCTGCTTGCCCAGCTTACGGTGGTCACGCTTTTTAGCCTCTTCTATAAGGCGAAGATGCTCTTCAAGGTCTGCTGCTTTTGTAAATGCGGTGCCGTAAATACGGGAAAGCATTTTATTATTTTCGTTGCCCCTCCAATATGCGCCTGCCACTGATGTAAGCTTTACAGCCTTAACGGGTTTTGTGGAAACAAGGTGAGGGCCTGCGCACAAATCCGTAAAATCCCCCTGTTTATAGAAGGAAATAACCGCATCCTCGGGCAGATCCTTAATAAGCTCTGCCTTATAAGGCTCGTCACGCTCCTCCATAAATTTAATTGCCTCTTCTCTCGGAAGCTCAAAGCGTTCAAGAGGTATATTTTCCTTGGCAATTTTTTTCATTTCAGCTTCGATTTTTACAAGATCGTCTTCCGTAAAGGGGGTTGGTCTGTCAAAATCGTAATAAAAGCCGTCTGCGATTGCAGGGCCTATGGCAAGCTTGGTTTCGGGGAAAAGACGTTTTACAGCCTGAGCCATAATGTGAGATGCGGTGTGGCGGAAAGCACGCTTGCCCTCGTCGCTGTCGAATGTGCAAAACTCCACTGTACAGTCCTTCGTAAGAGGTGTTCTTAAATCCTGTGTTTCTCCGTTTACCTTGGCGCAGCAAAGATTTCTTGCAAGACCCTCGGAAACAGCTTTGCAGGCGTCCAAAAGGGTCGTACCCTGTTCATACTGCTTAACCGAACCGTCTTTTAAAGTTACGTTAATCATTTTAATTCCTCCTGTTTTCTTAACGTATTTTTTGTTTTATGTACTATAATATACTATAAACTATAAAAAAATTTATTTTTGCTTTATTAGTTATTCGGGACTTATTATGTATGGCTATTCTCCATATACAATAAGCTGAGTTTCCCCGTTACTGTTCATATATACTTCTTCACTGCCGCCTATCATACCTATTGTGTAGAAGTTGACCATCCACATATTTGTTTCCTCATCATAAAAAACGGCGGCGGAGGTGTGTTCCACGGTACATTCCTTTGCGGCATTTTCCACCGCAGATGCGGAATCCGTTACGGGAGCGGGGGAGTAGTTTTTAAAATGCTCCGTTTGAACAAAGTCATCGGCAGCATCAATGCCGTTAAGTACATCATTATAAGAAAATTCCTTTACATCGGCTTGATTTTGCGCATCGGTTTCTTCATTATTAACGGAAGGCGCATTTGCGCAGCCGGATGCAACAAATGACAAAGCGGTTAAAAGAAAAATAACAGAAAGTATTTTCATAAGCTGTTCTCCGTAAATTATAACATGAGTATTTATATTGACATTTTTACAATGTAATAAAAAACGCCCCACAAGCAGCGCCTATGGGACGAGATAAACTATTGTGTATACCCGTTGTTCCACCCAAACAAGGTAGGTAATGCCATTAACGCAGGCCTGCGGGCGGCATTGACGCCTCTCAAAAGGGGGTACTTAAAAGCCCGTAAAACAGGCGCTTTCAGCAAAATGCGCCATTCTCTGAGTTTTCGTATGCTTAAAGCTTGTCCTTCTTCCACGATTTATTATATTATTGCATTTTTAAAAGGCTTTGTCAAGTGTTAGTTTATTTTTTTGGGTATAAAAACAAAATAACAGCAGGACTGAAATGATCCGGCGCTAATTTTTATTTAAAGAATTTGAAAAAGCAATTGACATATTTAGAAAAAAAATATATAATAGAGGAGTAAAAATGTTTTAAGAGATAAATAAGCTTAGAGCTATGTTGATTTTTCGGCAGATGTATAATTCCCGATGCAGCTGTGGTAATGTCGGCGGGTGCTGTGACCGTTATTTATCATAGGGAAGCATTTTATTAAAAATAAAATAAGGAGGAAGAGGAATTGAGAAAATCAATTAAGAGAGCCATAAGCGGTATTTTGGCAGGTACCATGGTTCTTACGTCTTGCGTTATAAGCAATTTTACGGCATTTGCGGCAGCGGATACTACTCTTGCGGCCGGCAGTGTGAGCGGCAAGGCAGGCGAAACGGTTGAGGTTTCAATTGATCTTAGCGGAACAAAAGCGAACAATTCTACTTTCTGGGTAGAATATGACTCTTCTGTTGCTAAGGCAACTTATGTTGAGCTTCTTGCAGAAGACGGTACTCTTGTTGACAAGACAGAAGATGTAATTTTTAACATTACGTCAGATAATCTTGTAAACGGTGATGATGTTTTTTACAACAAATATCCCGATTATATCGGCAGTACCGATAAGACCAACGCCGATGCCGGTGTTTTAAAGCTTGCTTATGACCTGGACAATAATGCCGAAGTTGACGGAACTGTTGCTAAAATTTCATTTACAATAAGCGACACAGCTAAGGCAGGGGACAGCACAGCCATTACTCTTACAGAGGTTGACACAAGAACTGCGCCTTTAGGAGATAACACTGATCTTACAGTGGAACCCGTTAACGGCTCTATAACCGTAGTTGATGAAACATCAGCGGCTACTACTTTCAGCGCAGCAAAGGTTGAGGGCAAGGCAGGAGAAGAGGTTACGGTTGACGTTAAGGTTAGCGGCGAGCCTGCTATTAACAACGCAACATATTGGTTATCATACGATTCTGCGGTTGCAAAGGCAACTAATGTTGAAATTCTTGCCAAAGACGGAGTACAGTACGAAGATGTTACAGGAGATGTAATTTATACAATTACAGAAGATAATGTTACAGGCGATTACGGCAAGATTGATGCTGAAAAGTACGGCAGTCATGTTGGCGAGAACACAGCAGATGTTGGTATTTTAAAGCTTGCTTTCAGCCTGGACTACAATTCTGAAATCAGCAATGATACTGTTATTGCCAAGGTTACATTTACAATAGCTGCCGATGCTAAGGCAGGGGACAGCACAGATGTTACACTTGAAAACATCGAAACAAGAACAGCTCCAAACGGAGATAACATTGAAATTGATCCGATAATGGAGAACGGTTCAATTACAGTTACAGAGGGCGGTTCAGCATCCGTTTATACATCTACTCTTACAGCAGATAAGGTAACGGCTAAGGCAGGAGAGACTGTTGACGTTGAAATTAAGCTTGACGGCACACCTGCAAGCAACTCTACATTCTGGGTAGAGTATGATCCTTCCGTTGCAATAGCAACAAAGGTTATGCTGCTTGAAAGAGATAAAACAATGGGTGAAGAAACAGGTTCTGTAATTTATGAAATTACCAAGGATAACCTTGATAACGGCGATGAAGTTAAGTATGCTCCTTATGTTGACAGCGGAAAGACAACTGCCGATGTCGGTATTCTTAAGCTTGCTTTCGGCTTAGATGCTAACGAGGTTATAACAGGCACTGTTGCTGTTATTACATTTGAGGTTGCTTCTGACGCTAAGGAAGGCACATATCCTATTACACTTGAGGATATTGATACAAGAACAGCTCCTAATGCTGACAATGCAAAGATTGATGTAACTGAGGTTGCGGGTTCAATTACTATTGGCGAGCCTACACCTGAGGGAACAAAGCTTGAAGCAGACAAGGCAGTTGCAGCAGCTAAGACAGAAACAGTTACTGTAAACATTACCCTTAAGGATATTGTTGGCGCTGTAAACAACGGTACATTCTGGATTACATACGATCCTGCATATATCGAAGTTACTGAAGGCAAGGTACTTGGTTCCGGCGGCACGTTAAGCGAGGATCTCTTACTTACAATTGAAGACGCCAATGTAAATCACGTTGATGCAACAGTTGGCAGCGGAAGCACAATTCTGGGCGCTGAAGACGACATTTACACAACAGACGATATTGGCAAGACCAACTATGCAGTTGGTAAGATTAAGGCAGCATTTGCACTTGACAGCGTTTTAGGTGCAAGCGGAGTAGAATCTAACGTTATTACTGCAGATACTGTTGTTGCTACATTAACATTTAAGTTTAATGACGCAGCTCAGGCTGATACAGAATATCCTGTAACACTCAAGGTTGTTGAAGATCACTTCTTCAATTCACCTGTTGCAACAGGCGACTTGTTTGTTCCTGTAGCAGTTGTTAACGGTTCGGTTAAGTATACCGAAACAGTAACAGAAGGCTCAACAGAAACTTCTACAGAAGCTCCTACACAGGCTACAACCGAGACGCCAACACAGGCTACAACGGAAGCTCCAACTCAGGCTACAACGGAAGCTCCTACACAGGCTCCTACACAGGCTACAACGGAAGCTCCTACACAGGCTACAACAGAAGCGCCTGCACAGGTTACTACTCAAGCTCCTGCTGAGGAATCTTCAGTAGAAACAACTCCTGCTTATGTTCGCCATAGCAGCGGCGGCAGTAGCGGCACAAGCCACTATGCAGTTTCAACAACACAAGCTACAACAGAAGCCGCAAGTCAGGCAGTAACCGAAGAATCTGTTGAAAATACAACAGAAGCAAGGGCACAGCTTGACATAAGCACACCTGCTAACGGATACCACTTTGCATACATTGCAGGCTATCCTGACGGTACATTCGGGCCTACAAGGCAGATTTCCAGAGCCGAGGTTGCAGCTATATTTGCAAGACTTATTGAAGCTGACGGAAATATGCAGGTTTCAGGTACAGCTAATTATCCTGACGTAGACAACAGCAAGTGGTACGGCGGATATATTGGATACATTACCGATAAGGGTGTTATGACCGGCGATACAAGCGGTACTTTCAGACCTGACAACTCTATTACAAGAGCAGAATTTGCTGTTGTACTTAGCAAGTTTGCAGGCAAGAAGAATGTAGAAGGCGTTGAATTCAGCGATGTTTCGGGACATTGGGCAGAAAGCGCCATTATGCAGGCAGCAGCTTACGGCTGGCTGGCAGGCAGTGACGGCAAGTTCAGACCTAACGACTATATTACAAGAGCCGAAGCAGTTACAGCTATTAACGCAGCTACAGGCAGAACACCTGACAAGGCTTACATTAATGCAAATGATGTAAATACATTCAGTGACCTTGCATCAACAGCATGGTACTACTACAATGCTATTGAAGCTACAAATGCTCACTACTACACAGAGGGTGAAGTATGGTACGCTGATGAGGACGCATATAATGCAGCGCTTGCAAAATAAGAGTAATTAATAATTACTTGAAAAATTAGAGTAAATTTTTACCCCGAGGTTAAACCCTCGGGGTTTTTTATTGCGTATATCGGTTAATATCATCAGAAGAGATTGCAGGGTGAAGAGCTATATTAATTGAGTTTGATATAATGTTTGTTAAACGGTTTATAACGGAGTCTACCTCTTTAGGGGTAACAAACAGGTTAGAGGCTGACGGGGTAAGCAGACCCGATATAAGATCGTACTTGTCATCATCTGTCATAGAGTTAAGGAGCTGATACAGGGCGGTGCTTTTGGTGGTTTGGTTAATAAGCTCGTTAAGAATTGTGTTTAATGTATCGTTTACAAGGGTTGCGGCATCTACAACAGTGGGAACACCTATGGCTATTACAGGTATACCCAATGTTTTTTTGCTAAGCTCCATACGCTTATTGCCAACACCGGAGCCGGGGCATACTCCCGAGTCCGCAATTTGAATGGTAGTGTTAATTCTGGCGGCGGAACGGGCGGCAAGGGCATCTACCGCAATTATGTGTGTGGGTTTAATTTTTTCAGCAATGCCCTGTATAATTTCGCCTGTTTCAATGCCTGTAATGCCCATAACCCCCGGAGAAATGGCGGCAACACTGCGTACATTTTCATCTATATCCTCAGGCACTTGAGAAGAAATATGCCGAGTAACAAGTATTTTAGAAATTACTTTAGGGCCTAAAGCATCGGGCGTTACATACTGATTACCCAAACCCACAACCAAAATATTTGAGTTTTCTTTCAGATTTAAGAGAGAAATTAGAGAGGAGCTGAGAATTTTTATAATTTGTTCGTGAGAGGAAATTTCGTTTTCCTTTAAGGATTGGCTTTCCAATGTAATATATGTGCCGGACGGCTTGCCTGTTGCCTGCTCCGCCTCTTGAGAGGTTATTTTTACTGTGGTAAGGTGTATATTATTTATATCCTTTTCTTCCATATTTAAACCGTTTATGCTTTGGGAGGAAAAGGACTGCGCAATTTCCATTGCCAAATCCGTGCGTGGTGTAAATTTATTCATTTTTTGCCTCCTTGAGTTTATTTATTTTTATTGTAACCCGTTTTAGGAAAGTTATAAGGCAAAAAAACCGCCTTTACAGCAGTTATCCCAATGACAAAACTACTGCAAAGACGGGTAACTTCTTATTTTTGAAGATTGGAAATACTTTGCTTTATTTTTGAAACGAAGTCCGCTATGTACGGCCGGGAATTTGTGCCGTACTGCCCAATTTGCTTTACAATGGCAGAGCCTATAATTACCCCATCGGCATATTGTGCCATTTCAGCCGCCTGTTTTGGGTTGGAAATTCCAAAGCCTATGGCGCAGGGAATGTTTGGGTTTGCCTTCCGCACAAGCTCCGTCATGGCGGAAATATTTGTGGTAATTTCCGACCGAATACCGGTTACACCAAGGGAAGATACGCAGTATACAAAGCCTTCGGCAGAGGCGGCGATTTTTAAAATTCTGTCCTCGGAGGTAGGGGCAATAAGGCTTATAAAGTCCATACCGTGTTTACGAAAGGCAGGGGCGAACTCCTCCTTTTCCTCAAAAGGAACATCGGGGAGAATAATGCCGTCCATACCTACTTCTGCGGCTGTTTTTGCAAAACGCTCTATACCATAAGAGAAAACCACGTTTGCGTATGTCATAAATACAAGAGGTGTTGACAGTGTTTTACGCAGATCCTTAACCATTTCAAAAATTTTATCCGTTGTTGTGCCTGCGGATAATGCCCTTATATTTGCGGCTTGAATAACGGGGCCTTCCGCCGTTGGGTCGGAAAAAGGTATGCCAAGCTCAATAATGTCAGCTCCGTATTCAGCCATTGTTTTAACAAGCAGGGCGGTTGTTTCCAAATTAGGATCACCGCAGGTTATAAAGGGTATAAATGCTTTTCCGTTTTTAAATGCGTTTTTAATATTACTCATAAATGTTTTCACCTCTGTATCTTGCAATGGCGGCACAGTCCTTATCTCCTCTGCCTGAAATGTTTATTACAATAATTTTATCCTTTGCCATGGTTGGAGCAAGCTTTAAAGCATAAGCTACGGCATGGGCGGACTCTATGGCAGGTATAATGCCATCTGTACGGCTTAAATACTCAAAAGCGTTTACTGCCTCATCATCGGTTATGGCAACATATTCCGCTCTGCCAATATCGTGCAGCCATGCGTGCTCGGGGCCTATGCCGGGGTAATCCAACCCTGCGGAAATTGAGTAAACAGGGGCAATTTGACCGTATTTGTCCTGACAGAAGTAGGACTTCATACCGTGGAATATGCCAAGAGAGCCTGTATTTATTGTGGCGGCGGTTTCAAATGTGTCTATTCCTCTGCCTGCCGCTTCACAGCCAATAAGACGAACGGAGGGGTCTTTTATAAAGTTATAAAATGCGCCCATGGCATTGCTGCCGCCGCCCACGCAGGCAATTACCGCATCGGGCAGACGGTTTTCCTTTTCCATAATCTGCTGTTTAATTTCTTTGGAAATTACCGACTGAAAATCTCTTACAATCATAGGGAAAGGGTGAGGGCCCATAACTGAGCCTAAGCAATAGTGAGTGTCGTCTATACGGTTTGTCCACTCACGCATTGCCTCGGAAACTGCGTCCTTTAGGGTTGCCGTGCCTGTTTTTACGGGAATAACCTCCGAGCCTAAAAGACGCATACGGTACACGTTAAGAGCCTGCCTTTTAGTGTCCTCTTCTCCCATAAATACCACACATTCCATACCCAAAAGGGCGGCGGCGGTGGCTGTTGCAACACCGTGCTGACCTGCGCCTGTTTCCGCAATTAAACGTGTTTTGCCCATTTTTTTTGCCAAAAGCGCCTGACCCAGAACATTGTTTATTTTGTGAGAGCCTGTATGGTTTAAGTCCTCACGTTTAAGATAAATTTTTGCGCCGCCTAAGTCCTCAGTCATTTTTTTTGCAAAGTACAGCCTGCTTGGTCTGCCTGCATACTCGTTAAAAAGCTCCGTAAGCTCCCTGTTGAAGTCGGGATCGTTTTTATAGCGGTTATATGCTTTTTCAAGCTCAATTACGGCATTCATTAATGTTTCGGGAATATATCTGCCCCCGTGTATGCCAAAGCGTCCTGTTGTTTTATCCATTTTATCACCTGCTTAATTTCTGATATAGTTAATTATTTGTTTAATTTTTTCCTTATCCTTAAAGCCGTTGGTTTCAACTCCGCCGGAAACGTCTATTAATTCTGCCTGTGTTTTTAGGGCGTCGGCAATATTATTTATGTTAATGCCGCCTGCCAGACCAAAGGGCCTTTCAAAGTCCTGCAAAAGCTGCCAGTTAAATGCTTTGCCGCTGCCCTGACCTGCATCTAACAGTATGAAATCCGCATTTGAATCTGCCGCTTTTTTTATATCCTGTTGGGAGTGGATTTGAAATGCCTGCCAAACAGGTTTATCCGTAAGGCTTTTAAGCTCCGCTATGCAGGCATTGTCCTCATTGCCGTGGAGCTGAGCAACGGATATAAAGCCGCTCGATAAAAGCTCTGCCACAAGCTCTGCCGGCTGATTTACAAAAACACCTACGGGAATTACCTCGGAAGAAAGATTTTCCGAAAGTGTTTTAAGTGTTTCGGCGGAAATACTGCGGCGGCTTTTTGGAAAGTTTATTATAAAACCGCAGTAATCGGGTTTTAGGCAATTTATAATTTCAATATCTTCCTGCCTTTTAAGACCGCAAATTTTTATTTTTTTCATACATTACCTCTTAAAGACGAAAGGGCGGCTGATTTGTTTTCCGCACGCATAAGTGTTTCTCCCACCAAAACGGCATCTGCTTCAAGCTCCGCAAGCGCCTGTATATCCTCGTGGGTGCGTATGCCGCTTTCCGCCACAAAGAGAACATTGTTTGGCACAAGGCTGCGAAGTTTACGGCAGTTTTCCATATTAACGGAAAAATCCTTTAGATTGCGGTTGTTTACACCTATTATTTCAGCGCCTGCACAAACAGCATTTTTAATTTCCGCCGGGTTATGTGCCTCTACCAATGCGGCAACACCTAAATTATGGCATATTTCAATATAATTTGAAATTGTTTTTGTATCTAAAAGGGCGCATATTAACAAAACCGCATCAGCGCCCATAAGCCTTGCCTGATAGAGCTGATATTCATCTACAACAAAGTCCTTACGGAGCATGGGTATGGAAACGGTTTTTCTTATATCCGTAAAAATTTTGTCCGAACCCATAAACCATTTTGGCTCGGTAAGGCAGGATATACAGTCGGCGCCTGCCTGCTCATAGTCCTTTGCAATTTGCAGATAGGGGAAGTCCTCGGATATAATTCCCTTTGAGGGAGACGCCTTTTTTACCTCGCATATAAAGCTTAAATTTGGGCGGCTTAAAGCGGCTGTAAATGCACTGCCGCCGCCCTTGCCTGCCTGAGCGCAAAGCTGTTTTAGCTCTGAAAGGGGAGTTGTTTCCTTATCCTTTGCTGCTCTTATTTTTGCATAATCCGCTATTGTTTGTAAAATTGTACTCATAGCCTTTTCCTCAGTTTGATTCTTTTATAAACTGCTCTAATTTTTTGTAAGCCGCGCCGCTGTCTATAAGATCTGCGGCAAGGGCAACACCATCCTTAAGGGTTGGAGCTTTATCGGCAATATACAGCGCCGCTCCCGCATTTAACAAAACGGCATTGCGTTTATGCCCTTTTTCTCCCTTTAAAATTGAACGGGTAATTTCAGCATTTTCCGCAGGAGTTCCGCCTAAAAGATCCTGCTTTGTACAGCGTGTAAAGCCAAAATCCTCGGGGGAAATTACATAGCTTTTATATGTGCCGTTGCGCAGCTCGCAAACAGATGTGGGGGAGCTTAATGAAATTTCGTCCAATTTATCCTGCCCGTAAACCACCATACCGCTTTTTACGCCAAGGCTTGTTAATACCCGTGCCAAAGGCTCTACAAGGCTTTCGTCATATACTCCCAAAAGCTGCATTGACGGGGAGGCAGGGTTTGTTAAAGGCCCTAAAATGTTAAATACAGTGCGTATGCCCAGCTCCTTGCGGATAGAGCCTACATATTTCATTGAAGTATGGTATTTTTGGGCGAAGAAGAAACACATTCCCACGTTTTTAAGAAGTTCCACACATTTTTCGGGGGATTGATCCAGATTTACTCCCAGCGCTTCAAGGCAGTCCGCAGTTCCGCATTGTGATGATGCGGCACGGTTGCCATGCTTTGCCACCTTAACACCTCCTGCTGCGGCTACAAGGGCAGATGTGGTGGAAATATTGAAGGAATGGGCATTGTCGCCTCCTGTTCCCACAATTTCCAAAAGCTCTAAATTATGCTTTACCTTAATTGCGTGATCCCTCATGGCTGCGGCACAGCCGGAAATTTCCTCAATGGTTTCCGCCTTTGTGCTTTTTGTGGAAAGAGCTGCCAAAAAAGCCGCATTTTGGGTAGGGGTTGTTTCTCCGCTCATAATTTCGTTCATTACATCGTAGGCTTCCTTGTAGGTTAAGTCCTGCTTATCCACAATTTTTACTATTGCTTCTTTAATCATTTTGAACACTCCTTTAAAAAATTATTTAATATTGTTATTCCATCGGGAGTCATTATGGACTCGGGGTGAAACTGCAAGCCGTAAACATTATATTTTTTGTGTTTTACAGCCATTACTTCATTATCATCGGCTCTTGCGATTATTTCCAGCTCATCGGGCAGTGTATCCTCCTTTACCGCAAGGGAATGGTACCTGGCAACGGGTATTGTTTCGGCACAGTTTTTAAAAATGGGCAGGCTTGTGTTTAATGCGGCTTGTGACTGCTTGCCGTGCATTAGCCTTTTTGCGTAGGTGATTGTTGCTCCGTAGGCTGCGCAAATTGACTGATGACCGAGGCATACGCCCAGTATGGGGAAGTCCGCCCCCAATTTTTTAACAGTGTCTATGCAAATGCCTGCGTTTTCGGGTCTGCCCGGGCCGGGGGAAATTATAATTGCTTTTGGGTTTAAAGCCTTTATATCCTCAACGGAAACGGCATCGTTACGCACTACCCTTATGTTTGGGTCAAGAGAACCTATGAGCTGATAGAGGTTGTATGAAAAGCTGTCATAATTATCTATTAATAAAATCATTATTTTACCTCCTCGCTTAGCCTTAAAGCCTTAATTACGGCGGCGGCTTTGTTTATACATTCGTTATATTCCTTTTCGGGTACGGAATCCGCCACAATGCCTGCACCGCTTCTTACAAACACCTTATTGTTCTTTTTATAAGCTATGCGGATTGCTATGCAGGTATCCAAATTGCCGGCAAAGTCCAAATAGCCTATTGCGCCGCCGTAAATTCCTCTTTTGTTGTTTTCAATATCGTTAATAAGCTGACAGGCTTTGATTTTAGGCGCGCCCGAAAGAGTGCCTGCAGGGAGAATGGAGTTAATTGCGTCCAATTGATTTTTGCCCTCTTCAAGCTCGCCTCTGACGGTAGAGCCTATGTGCATAACGTGAGAAAAACGCTCTATGGAGTGGTACTTCTCCACACACACACTGCCGAATTTGCTTATTTTGCCAATATCGTTTCTGCCCAAATCCACAAGCATATTATGTTCCGCAAGCTCCTTTGGGTCTGCAAGAAGTTCCTTTTCAAGCTGTTCATCTTCTGCCTTTGTTTTACCTCTCGGGCGTGTGCCTGCAAGGGGGAATGTATGGAGTATTCCGTTTTTAAGCTTAACAAGTGTTTCGGGAGATGCACCTGCCACCTCCATATCCGAGCTTGAAAAATAGAACATATAGGGAGAGGGGTTAAGTGTGCGAAGTATGCGGTAGGCATTGAAAAGAGTACCTTCGTACTCTGCTTCCAAACGGTTGGAAAGCACTATTTGGAAAATATCACCCTCAATTATATGGCGCTTTGCCCTGTTTACCATATTGCAATAGGTTTTTTGGTCAAAAAGAGGAGTAATTTCAGATTTCAGCCTGCCGGGAACATCTTTTTTCGGCTTGCCGTTATAAACAAGCTCCGCCATTTGATTAAGCTCCATTACGGCTCTGTTATATTCAGTTTCCAAATTTTCAAGAGATATATTTACTATTAAAATAATTTTTTGGCGGTAGTTATCAAAGGCAATTACCTTATCAAAAAGCATAAGGTCAACATCCTTAAAGCCCTCTGTATCCTCTGCGTTAAGATTTAATGAGGGTTCGGAATATTTTAAGTAATCGTATGAAAAATATCCCACAAGACCGCCCGTAAATGCCGGCAAGTCATCAAAATGAGGGCATTTATGCTCATCTAAAATCTGCTTTATATATTTGCCGGGGTCGGCGGTTTTAAAGGAAAGCTCGCCTATTTTCATATTGCCGTCGGTACAGGTTATTTCCAGCTTGGGGTTATAGCCTAAAAATGTGTATCTGCCCCAGTTTTCCCTATCCTCTATGGACTCTAACATATAGCAGTGATTGGAAACATTTTTTAAAACACGCATAAGCTCTATGGGTGTTTTTATATCGGACAATATTTCCGTACTGACGGGGGCGGTTTTATAATCAGCCGTTGCCGCCTTTTCCTTTATTTGTTCAAGCGTGGGATAAAACATTTTAAAACCTCTCTTTCTTTAAAAAACAAAAAAGCCTTGACAGAATACAAACAATTCTGTCAAGGACGAATGATAAAATCCGCGGTGCCACCTTGATTTTTGGCAAAAACCAAACACTTAGCGAGGTACAGCCATACCTCCGGCAACTTACGTATGCCAACACGTTACAGAATACTCTTGCAAAAAATGCAATTTGACTGTACCCTCGGCGGCCCATTTGATAGACTGTTTTCCATCTGCCTCTCACCTTACGCAGACTCTCTGGAGGAGCATAACTACCTTTACTTCCGCTTCATCGGTTTAATCAATTAACTTACTAACAGCATAGCACGAATTTGATTAGATGTCAATAGATAATTTTTTTATTTAATAAATTCTTAAGAGAAGTAAATTCTCAAAGTAAATTCCGCATCCTTTGGCGTGATTTTTGCTTTTGCTCAAAGCAGTGTTATGTTAATTACTGTTTTTGGCAGGAAGCATTGTCGTTAAAAATTATTTTTTGCTTATCTGCCTTAATAATACCCTCTTTTTGCAGCTTTGTAAGCTCTCTGCTCAAAGAGCATCTGTCTACGCATAAATATTCCGCCAGCTCGGTACGACTCATATTAAGCCCGAAGCAGCCGTTTCCGTGTATATGTTTTTGCACCTTAAAAAATTCAATAAGTTTATTTCTCAGCTTATAGTTGGAAATTATACGCAGTCTTTCTTCATTTTTAGTATTTTTTTCGGAAAGCTCTTCAAGCATATTTTCAATAATTCTGTAATAAAAGCTATAACCGTTGGCGGAAATTTTTAACAGCTTTTTTAAATTTAAAAGCAAAATTTCACAGTCCTCCATTGCTTTAACCTCACTGCTTCCGCCGGTTTTGCGTAAAACCGCCTCTATACCGAAAACATCTCCCTTAAAGTACTTGGTACAACCCTCAACAGCTATGCTTCCGTTAAGCAAAATCCCAATATTTTTTATTACTGCGCCCCTTTTTACAATTATCTGCCCTTTACCAAAGCTTTTCTGCTTCACACCAACAGAATCTAAAATTTCAACAATATTTTCTTCGCCAACATTTTTAAAAAGCTTACATCTTTTAAGCACTTCAATATATTCCATATCACTTACTTCTCCTAAACATCTATAAATATTCATTATTTAATTATAAACCATATTTTTTTGTTTGTAAATACAATTTTTATATAATTATTAGTTTTTTTATAATTTTTTGATGTTTACATATAATTTTAATAGGTTTTATAGAATTGCTGTGCCTAATATAAAAAATTTGTGCTTTATTGGCATAAAAAATAATCTGCCGTCAATCAAAGTGAGCGGCAGATTTGATGAATTATCGGTTATTCATATTTATGGTTAAATATATGTCTGCTTCCCATCCTCTGCGGGAAGTGTGTCAATATGAAATTTTCTGTAAAAATCAAAGGGCGGCGGGCAATGGAATATCACTTTGAATTTATCCGTTTAACTGCGGCGGCATAACCCTCCGTAAGATTTGACTAATTTGCAAACGCCGATTTTTTGTTTTAAAGACAAAACTGCAATACCATTGACTGTTGCAATTTAGACTGATGCGTAAAATTTTTCAAAAATGTTGCATTAATTTTAAAAGATGATATAATTATAAAGGTAATTCTTAAACAGACTTAAAAAATGTTATGAAGGGAATGTATTGTATGAATGAATTACTTGAATTGTTTACTGCATTTTTTCGCATAGGTCTTTTTACGTTTGGCGGCGGACTGGCAATGCTGCCTATGCTTACGAAAGAGGTTGTGGAGGACAAAAAATGGGCGACAACCGACGAGATACTTAATTATTTTGCCATCGGTCAGTGTACTCCGGGGATAATTGCCATAAACACCGCAACATTTATAGGCACAAAGCGTAAAGGCGTTTTGGGCGGCATAGTAGCCACTCTGGGCATAATAACCCCGTCTATTATAGTTATTCTTATAATTGCGACAATACTTTCTCAAATAATACATTACCCCATTGTAGGTCACATATTTATGGGTATTCGTATAGCGGTAGCGGCTCTTGTAACGGAGTCGCTTATAGGAATATTAAAAAGCGGCATAAAAGACCTTTTTGGAATTATATTTTTCATAATAACCCTTTGCGCGGTGCTTTTTACGGACTTTACATCTCCTGTTGTTGTTGTAATAGCAGGCATACTTGTAGGCATTGCCCGTGTTAAGCTTACAGACGGAAAGGAGAAAAAATAATGGCTGCATTGTACACATACATAACTCTTATGTTTGAATTTTTCAAGGTAGGTCTTTTTTCCGTAGGGGGCGGTCTTGCAACTCTTCCGTTTTTGTATAATCTGGCGGACAGGTTTGACTGGTTTGACAGAGCAGCCCTTGCAAATATGATAGCCGTTTCCGAATCCACCCCCGGGCCTATGGGGGTTAATATGGCAACATACGCAGGCTTTCACGCAGGGGGTCTGCTTGGGGGTGTTTTGGCAACTTTGGCATTGGCTTTTCCGGAACTTGTTATAATTATTGTTATTTCAAAATTCCTTTCAAAATTCAGCGAAAACAAATATGTTAAGGGTGTTTTTTATGCCCTGCACCCTGCGGTAGGAGCTTTAATTACGCTTGCCTGCATACAGGTATATAAATCCTCTTTTCTATCCTCGGAGGGAGCAAGCATTAACATAGCGCCGTTTTTAACTAACGGAATTTATATACTTCCCTTGCATTTTATAATATTTGCAATAATTTTTGCTGTAAAAATAATTTTGAAAGAAAAATTCAACAAAAAAATACACCCTATTGCAGTAATAGCCATAGGCGCTGTTTTAGGCGCGGCGCTAAGTCTTTAAGGGAGTTTGAAAATGGAAAAACCCTATTACTCGGCAAATATGTTTTACAGAAATAAATTTAATAAAAAGGTTATTAAAGTCGCCCTAAACGGCGGCTTTACCTGTCCCAACAGAGATGGCTTTAAAGGCGCGGGAGGCTGTATATTTTGCTCTGCCCATGGTTCGGGAGATTTTGCCGGCAATCCTCAAAAATCCATAACAGAGCAGTTTTATGAGGGGAAAGCCATTATGGACAAAAAATGGAAAAACGGTGTATATATGGCGTATTTTCAGGCATTTACAAACACATACGCTTCCGTGGAGGTTCTTAAACAAAAATTTACTGAGGCGCTTAACATACCCGAAGTTGCGGCGCTTTCAATAGCCACCCGTCCCGATTGCCTTGAAGAGGAAAAAATAAAGCTTATAGAAAGTATTAACGCAAAAAAATACACCTGCGTGGAATTGGGACTTCAAACCTCAAACCCTGCAAGCGCAAAATATATAAACCGCTGTTTTACAAACAATGATTTCAAAAAAGCGGTTTCTTCATTAAATAAAACAGATACCGTTGCCCATATAATTTTAGGCTTGCCCGGGGAAACAAAGGAGGATATGCTGTCCTCAGTGAAATTTGCCGCAGACTGCGGTGTAAAAGGAATAAAGCTCCAGCTTCTCCACGTTTTAAAAAATACTGTTTTGGCACAGCACTACATTCAAAACCGCTTTCAAACACTTACATTGGAGCAATATACCGATGCAGTTGTTTCCTGCATAGAGATTTTGCCGCCGCACATAGTAATACACCGCATTACGGGAGATGGAGCAGGGGCGGAGCTTATAGCGCCGCTGTACAGCAAAAACAAAAAGCTTGTGCTTAACACAATAAACAAAGCATTTTTGCAAAAAAACACTTGGCAGGGGAAGTACTGCCGCAAAAATCAGTCCACCGGGTCATAACCGCCTTTGCTGAAGGGATTGCACCGCAGTATTCTCCAAATAGCCTTTAGCGACCCCTTTAAAAAGCCGTATTTTTCTATTGCCTGAATAGCGTAGGTGGAACAGGTTGGCACAAATTTGCAGCTTGGCGCCTTGCGTGGAGAAATATATTTTTTGTAAAACCTTATAAGCCAAATAGCCGCAGATGCAGGCAGACTTTTTTTCATACAATCATTCCTTTGAGTGATCATTAATAAGCTTGTGTATTTTAAACAAATGGTTAAGGCTTCGGTGAGCCTCTTTATAAACGGTATCCTTCATTGCTGCCCTTGCAATTACAACAATATCATATCCCGATTTAATGTTTTGCTCACTTAGCCTGTAGGCTTCTCTTATTAAACGGGTAACTCTGCTGCGCACAACGGAGTTGCCGATTTTTTTGCTTACGGAAATGCCCAGTCTGTTACCGTCGGTATTATTTTTTAAAACATACATAACCAAATATTTGTTGGCAATAGACCTGCCTCTGTTATATACCGCCCTAAACTGATGATTTTTTTTTAAAGACTCTGTAAATTCCAAAATATCACCTCTAACACAAAATATACAAAAGGCTGCCCGAAAACCCTCAGACAGCCCGTATAAATTACAGAAAATATAAATTATTGAAAAATCAATAATTATGCAGAAAGAACCTTTCTGCCCTTAGCTCTTCTTCTTGCTAAAACCTTTCTGCCGTTAGATGTTCTCATTCTTTTTCTAAAGCCATGTTCTCTTGAACGCTGTCTTTTCTTTGGCTGGAAAGTCATCTTCATAACAAGCACCTCCTTAAATAAAATTGCTTCAATTTATAATATAATAATATTTATTAACAAGCACTGTTCTAATTATATTAGAAAAAACCATTCAAGTCAAGCAAAAAATATCTTTTCCGCAAAAATTTTATATGGGCGTTATATGGCGGTGTTTATTTATAAGTAAAACATACAGCAGCGGCAGACAGGCTACAGTAAGGCGCTGAGGATTGTTTTGCAGCTGTTTGCCGGAACTGAGTTTATATAACAGCCGGTGGAAAACTCAAAGCCTGCCATATTGCCTATACGGGGTATTATCTGAATGAAAAAACGAAACCCCTGTATGCCCGAAAGACTTTTCGGGCAACTGTAAAAGCATATATTATATGCCAGGCTTTTATCAAAATTTTTATACATATTAAGCTGTTTTAAAAGAGCGTTTGCAAGGGACTTAAGCTCATCATCGGAAAAATCCGTTAAGGACGCCCTGTTATTTTTTGAAATAATATGTGTTTCGTAGGGAAAAAGGGCATCGGTGGGAATTGATAATTTAAACATATCGTTTTGCCACAGGTTTAAATAGCCTGCGGCGGAGTCGAAGTAGCATGAGTTATTTTCGGTATAATACTTTTGAAGTACGGAAAGCATATACACAATTTTCGGAGGGATAATTGTTTGAGCGCCAATTTGCCAATGTGAATGAGGCTGGCTTGCGCCTGCGCTTAATCCGTTATTTTTAAATATCTGTACATATTTAATATGGTTATAGGCATAAAGCTCATTAAAACGCATTTGAAGCACCCTAAGCAGCCTGTATGTATGGGCAGGGGTGTAGTCGCTTATATTTTCAAAGTGATTGGGAGTATCTATAACCACATCATGAAAGCCCAGACCCTCTTTTTGAGATATAAAGGGATAAAGGTTAGGGACAATTTTTATAATGCCGTCATTATAAACGGGAGGAGGTGTTAAATGGCTGTTACGGCTGCAAAAGGGACAGTTTGAAATGTCATCATCTACAGGGGCGGATTTTGGCAGATTTATGGGGCGGTTAAGTCTTTCTTCCGAAAAATACACATAGCTGCCTGTTAAAAAATTTTGTTTAAGCATATTAGCACCTGCCTTATTTATAATTCCATTTTGCAGCATTTACAAAGCAATTATTTATATAGGGTATTGTTATGCCCGTAATATCCGATGAGGTTAAAAGAACGCTGTTTTTAAAGCCTATGCCTATTAAGGGAAGCTGAACGGATATATATTGCTCCACATTGCCCAAGGCGGCTTTTGTGGCAGCCTCGCCTACGGCGGTCATTTCTTCATTAAGCAGGGTATCCATTTGGGGGTCGCTGAAATTTACATAGTTTGTATCCGACACAACAAATGACGAGGACAGCATGGGGCGGAGGTCAAAGCCGCATTTTATATCCGTGCCGCCTATGAATGTATCAAAGTTATCCGTTACCAAGGCGGTTATATAGTCATTATACGGCTTTTGCACAACACTGACGTGCATACCGGTCTGGTTAAGCGAGGCGGCTATTATATTTGCCGTTTCCACACGTTCCGCATTATCACCGTTTACCAGAATTGTAAATGTTAAGCTGTTTGGTGATATATTTTTGTTTTGAAGAGTTTTAAGCGCATTTGAAGGACTGTAGCCGTAAGAGGCTGTTTTATCCGCACTGCTCATATATGCGGTAGGGTTTACCGGTGTGAGGGATTTATCCATATTATTCATATAAATTCCCGAAATGATTTGGTCAATATCAATACAATATGCCACTGCCTGACGTACCGCCTGCTCCTTAAACATTTCCTTTGCGTTATTAAAGCCGAAAAACTCAAAATTATTGGAGGAATAAACTGTTTTTGTACATTCCTTATCGGAAAAGGCGGCATTCCAGCCGCTTGAGGACGTATTTAATACATTTGTTATGCCCTGACTGAAAGCATTAAAGTCCGTTTGCTCATCAGGGGAAAGAATTACCCGCACTGTTTGTATGGAGGGTTTTCCGTTTACACCCTGAGAGGCTGTTAAAATAAGCTCCGAGGGGGATTTTGAAGTGAGAGCATAAGCTCCGCACCCCAACGGATTTAAGGCATTATCATCATCGGAAGAATAATAATGGCTTGGTATTAAGGGAAAGCACAGGTTATAAATACAGGAGGAGTATGGCGCAGAATAGTAAATAACCGCAGTTAAGCTGTCCGTTGCTTCAAAACCCGATACATTTGCCAAACAGCTTTTATACACAGAGCTGTCGGGAGAGTTATTTATTGCACGGAGGGTATAAACAATATCATCTGCCGTTACAGGCTCGCCGTCCGCCCATTTTAACCCCTCTTTAAGGCGAATTGAAAGGGACATACCGTCATCGTTAAGTATATATGACGCGCCTAAGTTGGGTATTACGCTTTGCTCCTCGCTTATATTAAAAAGAGGCTCAAAAATAAGCTTTAAAACGGTATCCACCGTAGCATCGGAGTTATTTATGGGGTTAAGAGTTTCGGGACTGCGCATGGAAAGAGTTATGGCTTTGGCTTCCGTTTCGGAGCTGTTTTTATCCAGTATAGTAAGCTTTGCCGTGCCGTCCTTAACCGATGCCGTTTCCTCCGCAGACGGTGAGCAGGCTGTTAATAAAAGAGAGAGTATAATAAAGGGTATTATAAATTTAGGATTCATATTTTCCTCCTATTATATTTAATATAAAGCGATAGGCTTTTATTTGTTTTTTTACGGTTTTCAAGTAGTTTTTTGTTTCTTCAAAGGGTACATGGTTTAAGTCCGTGTCGGAATTTTGGGTAATAAGCCATTTATCCACATTTCCGCTGCCTGCGTTATATGCGCAAAGGGCAGTATCCAAATTTCCGTCATATCGGTTTAATAAGTAATTTAAAAGCCAGCAGCCTAAGTGAATGTTAAGGTCGGGTTGGGTTATGTTTTTATAAGAATAGTTTTGTATGCCTGCTTCCTGCGCCGCCCAGTCTGCGGTTGGCTCCATAAGCTGCATAAGACCCTGCGCCCCTGCGTGAGAAGAGGCGGTTTCGTCAAAATGGCTTTCCGTATTAATTACGGAGCAGACCACCTCGGGCGGCAGATTATACATATCCGAGTATTTATATATCAGCTCGGGATAACGGAGAGGGTAGGATTTGTAAAGACAGCAGGTTGATAAAATTACTGCGGCAGTAAGAAAAAGCAGAGGTATAAGCAGCTTTTTTAGGGTTCGCATCGGGTTCTCCTTTGGGGTTGGATTTTTTGCTTATGCTTAAAGCATATTTACTATGGTTTTTTCCAATTCTTCCAATGTTACATTTGTTGTGTCTATTATAACATTGGCATAAGGCTCAAGGCTTTTGGGATCCGGCTGATTTTTAAGGCGGTTTATTGCCTCTTGTTTTGTTATATTATCCCTTTTGGCAATGCGTTCTACACGCAGGTTATAGTCTGCATTCACAAGCCATACACTGTCCGCCGATTTATCAAGTCCCGCTTCAACCAAAAGGGGAGCGTCTATTACCGTTAAAGGCAGGTTTGCTTTTTTTGCGGCTTCAAGCCTGCGGTAAACCTCCTGCTTTATGTATTTGTGGGTAATTTCTTCCAATTCGGCAAGCCTTTGCCTGTTGTTGAAAACAATATTTGCCAAGGCACGGCGGTTTATGGTGTTGTTTGGGTTTAAAATTTCATTTCCAAATGTTTTTACCGTTTCCTGCCATGCAGGTGTATTTGGCTCCATAATTTGGTGAGAAATTTTATCGCAGTCTATTATGTTTGCGTTATGCTTTTTGAGAATTTCGGCAACGGTGGATTTTCCTGCACCGCTGCCGCCCATTAGTCCTATAATTTTCATTTATTTTACCTCATACCAGTTTTTGCCGTTATGAACATCTACATTTAAAGGAACAAGGAGCTTTACGCAGTTTTCCATTTCTTCTTTTAGCATTTTATTTATATATTGCACCTCGCTGACGTGAGCCTCTATTAAAAGCTCATCATGCACCTGAAGCACCAAACGGGATTTTAACCCCTCTTTTTTAATTCTCTGCCAAATTTTTATCATTGCGATTTTTATTATATCCGCAGATGTACCCTGTACGGGGGCATTCATTGCAACACGCTCTCCAAAAGAACGCAGGTTGAAGTTTGATGATGAAAGCTCGGGTATGGGGCGGATACGGTTAAACATTGTTTTGGAAAAGCCGTTTGCTTTTGCAAATTCCACGGAATTATCCAAAAATTCCTTTACCTTGGGATAGCGTGCAAAGTAGCTGTCTATATAAGACTGAGCCTCCTTACGGCTTATGTGCAGATCCTGACTTAATGAAAAAGCGCTTATGCCGTAAACTATGCCAAAGTTGACTGCTTTTGCATTGGAACGCAGCGCAGGGGTCACTTCATCAAGAGGCACACCGAATGCCTGAGATGCGGTTATTTTGTGAATATCCTCTCCGTGGTTGAAAGCGGCTATAAGGTTTTCGTCATTGGCAAGATGGGCAAGCACACGCAGCTCTATTTGGGAGTAGTCCCCGTCGGCAAAAACATAATCCTCGGAGGACGGCACAAAAGCCTTACGCAGCCTATGCCCAAGCTCTAACCTTATGGGTATGTTTTGCAGGTTTGGCTCTGTAGAGCTTATGCGGCCCGTTGCGGTAATTGTTTGGTTAAAGGTTGAATGAATTTTGCCTGTTTTTGGGTTAAGGGCAGCCAAAAGACCCTCGCAGTAGGTAGACTTTAGCTTTGCGTATGTGCGGTAGGTTAAAATTTTATCCACAATTTCGTCCTGCGAACGGAGCTTTTCAAGCACCTCAGCAGAGGTAGACCAGCCTGTTTTTGTTTTTTTGCCGCCTTTAAGTCCTAATTTTTCAAAAAGAATTACGCTTAACTGTTTTGGAGAGTTTATGTTAAATTCCTCTCCCGCAAGCCAATATATTTCCGTTACAAGCTGTTTGAGCTTTTCGTCCAGCTGCCTGCCAAATGCTTCAAGCTCCTGCTTGTCTACACGCATACCCGTAAGCTCCATATCTGCCAAAACATATATTAAAGGCAGCTCCACATTGTAATACAGGTCTTTTTGTCCGCTTTTTTCAAGCTCTTCGTTTAAAACGCTTACAGTTTTTTCTATTACCCAAACAAAATCGGCAAAAAGATTTGAAAGTTTTTCCTTTTCCAAATTATAAAAAGGAATATGAGCCTTGCCCTTGCCTGTTATCTGCTCTATTGACGGGAATATTTTATTTATATAATGTGCGGAAATTTTGTCAAAATCGTAAGATGAGTCTGTTGGACTTAAAAGATAAGCGGCAAGCATTGTATCAAAGGAAATATTTTTAAGGCTTATGCCAAGCTTGCTTAACAAAACAATGTCCGACTTTCCATCATAGGTTATTTTTTGGTTTTCACCCTCAAAGTACGGCTTAAAAACCTCCGCAAATTCATCTTGCGTAAATGTTCCCCCAAGCAGGCTTATTTCCGTATCAGTTAAAACAACGGTTATTTCTTCCGAAAATGTTGAAAATGCACAGCCGCAAACAGTGTTATTTTCCGCAATTAGCTTATAGGCGGTTTTTTGAGGAAGAGAGGCGGCAAATTTTTCCGCATCGGCTTTTTCCGTTATAATTTTTATGTTTAGCTTTTCGGCTTGTGAGGGCCGGGTTTTAAAACGGCTTAAAAGGCTGTTAAACTCATTATACGCAAAGGCTTCCGCCGCCCTTTGGTTAAACATATCGTGAATTTTAAGCTCATTAATATCCGCATTAAGGGGTACATTTGTATTTATTGTAACCAAAAACCTGCTTAAAAGAGCCTGCTCCTGAAACTCTTTAAGGTTTTTGGCGGCTTTTGCAGGCTTAATATTTTCGGCGTTTTCTATGGCTTTTTCCACCGTTTTATATTGCTGTATAATTTTTATGGCGGTTTTTTCACCTATGGAGGGAACACCGGGAACATTGTCCGATGAATCGCCCATAAGCGCCTTTACTTCTATAAACTCTGCGGGGGTTACTCCGTATTTTTCAAAAACATCTTTGGCAAAGTAGTTTTCCACCTCTGTGCCAAAGCTTTTTGTTTTTGGAATTTTTATTTGGGTTTTTTCCGTTGCAATCTGGAGAAGGTCACGATCTCCCGAAATTATAACGGGGTACAAGCCAAAATCCTCGCCTTTACGGGCAAGAGTGCCTAAAATATCGTCCGCCTCATAGCCTTCCTTTTCAAACACTGTAATATTCATTGCGGATAAAATTTCTTTAAGAAGGGGTATTTGGGGGCGAAGCTCCTCGGGCATGGGTTTACGGGTGCCTTTGTAGGCAGAGTAGGTTTTATGGCGAAAGGTAGGCGCATGAAGGTCAAAGGCTACGGCTATGTGGGTTGGGTTTTCCTCCTGCATAAATTTAAAAAGCATTGTAAAAAAGCCGTATACACCGTTGGTATAGTCCCCATGTTTATTTGTTAAGGCAGGCAGTGCGTAAAATGCTCTGTTAATAATACTGTTTCCGTCTATTAAAAATAATTTGTCCATAGTCAGTCCTCTTTTTGGGAAAATTTTACAAGCTCAATACTGCTTTGAGCAAGCATTTGAGCGCTTAATTCATCGGGGTAAACCTCTTTGGCATATATTTTTGTTATGCCTGCGTTTATTATTTGTTTAAGGCACATAACGCAGGGAGAGGCGGTTACATACATAACTGCGCCCTTGCATGAAACACCGTTTACGGCACATTGTGTTATGGCATTGTTTTCCGCATGAACTGCCCTGCAAAGCTCGTGCCGCTGACCGCTTGGCACGCCCAGCTCCTTACGCAGGCAGGTGCCTATGTCACAGCAATTCGGCAAACCTTTGGGTGCGCCGTTATAGCCTGTTGCAAGCACCTGATGGTCTTTTACAATTACCGCACCCACCTTGCGGCGCAGACATGTGGAACGGCGGCTTGCCAAAGAAGCCATTTCCATAAAATATTCGTCCCAGCTTATTCTTTCCATAAAGATACCCCCTATACTTTAAACCGCAGGCAAGGTTTATGCTGTTACGCCTGTAATAACCTTTGCGATCAATTTTTTATTCTTGTTAAGGTCTTTTATAAGTGAAATATATTTTTCCGCAGATATGCCTATATTGTTGCAGAGAATATCGTAGACCTTGTTGTTGTAAACGTAAACATAGTGGCATTTATACTCACTGCCGCAGCCTATGCCCTTAAAGTTTGCAACAAAAATTGTGTCGTTTTCGCATTGCAAACAGAGAATTTCGCCATCGGGGAAAGCGTATGAAAGCGCCATAGCGTACTCGCTGCAATCCATGCCTTTTTTTGCGTGGCTGCAATAGCTTTCAATATCCAATGGTATCCGCCTCCAGTCGTTGTCTTACCGTTTCATATATTAATATTCCGCAGGCAACGGAAGCATTAAGAGATTCCGCACCGCCTGCTATGGGTATTTTTACAAGAATATCCGCCGCCGAGGCGGTTTCTTCCGTTAAGCCGTTTGCCTCGTTGCCTATAAGTATGGCTGTAGGCTTTTTTAAATTTACGGCATAAGGAGTGACGCCGCCCTTTAAGTGCGCCGCAAGGGTTTGTATGCCGCTTTGCTTAAGCTTTTTGATTATTTGTTTTAATTCTGCGTTTGTAAATATCGGCAGATTAAAAACCGAACCCATTGCGCTGCGGAGGACTTTGGGGTTAAAAATATCCGCACAGCCTTGCGAGAGAATTATTCCGCTTGCCCCTGCGGCATCTGCGGTGCGTATTATTGTTCCTAAATTGCCCGGGTCGCTAACGCACTCGCAAGCTATTATAAGCTGAGGTTTTTTTGAAAGCACATCATTAAAAGAACAGGAAAATTTTTCACATATACACATAACCCCCTGTGGGGATACTGTGTCGGAAATGCTTTTAAACAGCTTTTGAGAAAAAATATATACGGGGAAACCCTGTGTATTAAAGCCGTTAATGAACTCCTGCGAAGCATTTTCCGAAAAAATGCAGTATTTTTTATTAATTGTTTTTGGAATACTTTTAACGAGTCTTTCGCCCTCGGCAAAAAACAAGTTGGTTTTATCTCGTGTATGCTTTGTTTTTAAAGCCTTAACCTCTTTATATATTTTATTTGATGAGCTTTCAATCATTTTTTCACCTTACTTAAAAATTTCGATATATTAATAATTATACCACATTATGGGTTTTGTGTAAAATAATTTTTAAAAAATACAGCTTTGCCTTTAAGGATAAATTGACGCTGTGCTTTCATCAGCTTTTTTCTTTAAAAAATCACCGATCAATCAGTCATCGGCATCTGTCCGGTAAAATTTGTTTAAGCGTATTAATCACTGTTTCTTCAAAAATTGCCTTCCCTCGTGATCCATATAATAATCTCCCCTTAAAATCAGCTCGCTTACAGGTACCGGCTCCAATCCCTTTTTCCGCAGGCCCTTAATAATCTCCTCCAAGCACTCCGGTGTAAATTTGGCATCATTATGAAACAAAATAATAGAACCGCTCCCCAAATGCTTATGCTCCAATACCTGCTTCACTTCATTTTCCGCCCCCAAATTTTTCCAGTCAAGACTGTCCACGTCCCATTGTATGGGAAAATATCCGCACTCCTTTGCGGCATCTAAAACCGTATCGTTATATTCGCCGTAGGGCGGTCTGTAAAGCTCCATATCAATCCCCAAAAGCTCCTTAACCTTTTTATGTACAGCCATAATTTCCTCCTTGTTATTGTTAAGACTTATTTGACTGCCGTGAGGGTGTGTGTCGGAGTGATTGCCTATTTCGTTTCCCGCCTCATAAATTTTTCGCACCTCATCCGGATATTTGTCCACCCAGTATCCGCATAAAAAGAATGTTGCCCTTACATTGTTCCGTTTTAGAATTTCAATAAGCTCGTCTGTGTCATCGGCGCCCCATGCCGCATCAAAGCTTATGGCAATTTTGTTGTCCTGCCTGTCTACACAATAAATGGGCAGCTTCCTTTTTGCGGCCGCTGCAGCCGCCGTTGAGGTATTGCCCAAATAAACATATCCAAGCATACCTGCCGCAAAAACCGCTCCTAACACAATTGCATATAAAACACTGTATTTCCTGTTTTTAGATGACATTTTTTTAATCATAAAAACCACCTTTTTTATTTAATAATATTCCCCACAGTCCTCATATATTTCATAAATAAAAAAATCCTCCGCGGTTTTTGCGAGCATCGGTTTTCCGAAGAGAGTCTTTAGACTGTCGAAAATTTTTATATACCGAATGTGCTGTTTGCCTGTGAAAATCCGTATGCAAAAACGGGCAATATATAACATTTTCATTATTAATTTTTTGGCGAAAATGAATTTTTAAGTGCTTGACAGAGTTATATTATTTGGTTATAATAATTACAATCTTAAAAATAAAAGCAGGGAATGCGAGAGTAGTTTGAAGGAGTCTTAAAAGAGAGATGGCGCAGTTGGCTGAAAGCGCCGTTTAAGGGTCGCAAATGAAGTTCACGCAGGAGCTTATATTCTGAAATATTTTAGAGTAGGAGTATACGTTTTGCCCGCGTTAAGGGCATAAAGTGCAGGCATATATGCCTGAAATTGGGTGGTACCGCGGTTTACTTCGTCCCTTGTTGGGCGGAGTTGTTTTTTTGTGTAAAATTTTATTATTATAAGAAAGGAAAAGTTTTATGAAAGACAAATTGTTAGAGGTTAAGGCAAAAGCTGCCGAAAGCCTTAAATCCGTTTCGGATTTAAAGCAGCTTGAGGACATAAGAGTTAAGCTTTTGGGCAAAAAGGGCGAGTTGACGGCGCTTATGAAAGGTATGGGAAAGCTCTCTAAAGAAGAAAGACCCGTTATAGGTCAGCTTGCGAATGAAGTGCGAAGCGCCATTGAAGCGGAAATCAGCCATGCAAGAGCTCATCTTGAAAAGGCTGCCATAGAGGGGAAGCTAAAGCTTGAAAAAATAGACGTCACATTGCCTGCGGATGCTAAAAAACTGGGGCACAGGCACCCAATGAATATTGTTATTGAGGATATTAAGAGAATTTTTATAGGTATGGGCTATGAAATTGCGGAAGGGCCTGAAATTGAGGATGCCTACTACAACTTTACGGCGCTTAATATTCCCAAAAACCATACCGCAAGAGATGAACAGGACACATTTTACGTTGAGGGACTGGGAGAGTTTTTGTTAAGAACTCAAACCTCGCCAATGCAGGTAAGAGTAATGGAAAACAAAAAGCCGCCTATCAGAATAATCGCTCCGGGCAGAGTTTACAGAGCTGATGAGGTAGACGCTACTCATTCCCCCATATTTCACCAATTAGAGGGTCTTGTTATAGATAAAGGCATTACAATGGGAGATCTTAAAGGAGCTTTGGAGGTATTTGCAAAGCAGCTTTTTGGGGAGGATACAAAGGTAAGGTTCCGTCCACATCATTTTCCTTTTACAGAGCCTTCCGCAGAGATGGACGCCACCTGCTTCGGCTGCGGCGGCAAGGGCTGCAGAATTTGTAAGGACAGCGGTTGGATAGAAATGCTCGGGTGCGGTATGGTACACCCCAAGGTTTTGGAAAGATGCGGTATTGACCCTAAGGTTTACAGCGGTTTTGCTTTCGGTATGGGTCTTGAGAGAGTTACCATGCAAAAATACGGCATTAACGATTTAAGGCTTTTGTTTGAAAATGACAGCGAGTTTTTAAAGCAGTTCTGATAAGGAGGTATTTGGACTATGGATTTACCTATTAGCTGGTTAAAGGAATATGTGGATTTGGATTGCGACGTGCAGACCTTTATGGATAAAATGACCATGGCAGGGCAAAAGGTTGAGGGTATTGCGGCAAATGTTTGCAATGATGCCAAGGCTATTAAAAACTGTGTTGTGGGAAGAATTGAAAAAATAGAAAAGCACCCCGATGCGGATAAGCTTGTGGTTTGTTCCGTAAATGTGGGCAAGGAAGAAAATATACAGATAGTAACGGGAGCGCCAAACGTATATGAGGGAGCTGTAGTGCCTGTTGCTTTGGACGGAGCTGTTTTGGCAGGAGGAGTTAAAATTAAAAAAAGCAAGCTGAGAGGCGTTTACTCCAACGGTATGCTTTGTTCTGTTGAGGAGCTTGGCTTTACATTGCACGACTTTCCCGATGCGCCCGAAAACGGAATATACATTTTTAAGGGAGAAGAGCCTGAGTTGGGTGCAGACGTAAAAGAGGTTATGCAGCTTACGGATGATGTTATAGAATTTGAAATAACAAACAACAGACCGGACTGCTACTCCGTATTGGGTCTTGCGAGAGAGGCGGCAGCGGCATTTAGAAAGCCTTTTAAATACCCCGAAATTAACGTAAAAGCACAGGGTGAGGGAAATTCATCGGACTATGTTAGCGTAGAAATTAAAAACCCCGAGCTTTGTCCACGTTATATCGGCAGAGTTGTTAAAAATGTTAAGGTGGAGCCATCTCCCTTATGGTTAAGGCACAGGCTTACTGCGGCAGGTGTAAGACCTATTAATAATATAGTAGACATTACCAACTATGTTATGCTGGAGTTTGGTCAGCCAATGCACGCTTTTGATATTGACACCATTGATGAGGGAAAAATTATTGTAAGAAACGCAGAGGACGGAGAAAGGTTTACTACTCTTGACGGTCAGGACAGGGTTTTGGACTCTTCCATGCTTGTAATTGCAGACCCTAACAAGGCTGTTGCCATTGCAGGTATTATGGGCGGCGAAAACTCAAAGGTTTCTCCAAATGCCGCCGCAATTTTGTTTGAGTCCGCCAATTTTAACGGCCCGAATATAAGAATTTCCGCCAAAAAGCTTGGTATGAGAACAGACGCTTCCGCAAAATACGAAAAGGGACTTGACCCCAATGTGGCTTATGAGGCTGTAAACAGAGCCGTTCAGCTTGTGGAAATGCTTGGCTGCGGAGAGGTTGTGCCGGGCATGGCAGACTGCTATCCCAACAAAAGAGAAAGCCGGGAGGTAGAATATTCCACAGAGGGCATTAACAGGCTTATAGGCTTTGATTTATCCGAGAAGGAAATGATTGATTTGCTAAAGCTTGTTGAGGTTGAGGCAGACGGCAAAAAGGCTAAAATACCTACATTCCGTCCGGATTTGGTTAGCGAGGCCGACCTTGCCGAGGAGGTTGCGCGTTTTTACGGTTACGATAAAATAAAAACAACCCTTGCCTCAGGCACTCCTACCTGCGGAAAGAAGAGCGCCACACAGATTATTGATGATAAAATTGCGGAGGTAATGGTTGCGGCAGGTCTTTGCGAGGCAATGACATTCAGCTTTGAAAGCCCTAAGGTGTTTGATAAGCTGGGAATTTCCGAGGACAGCAATTTAAGAAAAACCGTTAGGGTTACAAATCCCTTGGGTGCGGATTTCAGCATTATGCGTACTCAAACTGTGAACGCAATGCTTAACAGCTTAACAACTAATTATAACAGAAGAAATGCCGCTTGCGGTCTGTTTGAAACAGGTAGGGTTTATTTGCCTGAAGAAGTGCCTATGAAAAAGCTGCCTGATGAAGTTCCTACCCTTACTGTCGGTATGTACGGCGGCGATGTAAACTTTTTTACGGTAAAGGGTATTTTAGGAGAGCTTTTTGATGCGCTTGGCTTTGGCGAAAAGGTTTATTATATGCCGGAGGAAAATATACCTTTTATGCACCCGGGAAGAACCGCAAGGGTTTATTGCGGCAATGAGGAGCTTGGATATTTGGGGGAGGTTCACCCCGCAACCCTTAAAAATTATTCTATAGGCACAAAGGCTTATATTGCGGTTGTTAATATAAGAAAGCTGTATGAGCTTACCACATTTGACAGACAGTTTAAGCCTCTGCCAAAGTACCCTGCAACTGAAAGAGATATTTCCATGCTTGTTAAAGATGATGTTACCGCAGGAGCTATTGAGAATTGTATTAAAAAGAACGGCGGAAAGCATCTTGCAAGTGTAAATCTGTTTGATGTTTATAAGGGAGAACAGATTGGAAAGGACAGCAAGTCCATGGCATACAGCATTAAATTCCGTTCACCGGACAGAACCCTTACAGATGATGACATAAGCAAGCCTATGGAGAAAATATTAAAAGCGCTTAAAGAAGAGCTTGGCGCAGACCTGAGAGATAAATAATTTAGCGGATTGGGGGAGTTATTTATGAGAAAAATATTCGCTGTATTTTTTGCCGCCGCTTTAATAATTTTAGGCACAGGCAGTGTTTTTGCCGCAACAGGTAAACGTATTGACGCTTCTGTTGCATCGGGAGAAGAAAAAACCGCATTTTACGGCTATGATGTTGAGGGTTATAAATGCTTTAATATAAGGGATTTGGCAAAGGCTCTTAACGGTACGGAATGTCAATTTAATATAGATTGGAACGGAGCAGGCTTTTGTGCGGAAATAAAGAGGGGCGAGGCTTATACTCAGGCAGATGCGGATAATCCGCTGACAGTGTACAAAATTTATCCGTCATATTCAACGGAAAAGCTTAAATTTATTGTTGATGATGAAGAAATAATTACAGACGGCTTTTGTATAGGCGAAAAGCATTATATTACCATAAGAGATGCGGCGGTGCTTATCGGTGTTGATGCGCAGTGGCAGTCCGAAAGAAAGGTTATTTGTATGAAAAAGGACGGAATTGTGCAGGCGGAAATTTATGCAGGTGTTACGGATCTTATAAACAGCAGTGTTATTGCTCTTACATTTGATGACGGGCCTCAGCCGGGCAGTACGGAAAGAATACTTGCCGCTTTGGACAAGGTTGGAGGTCACGCAACATTTTTTGTTGTGGGCAGCAGAGTTAAGGAGTACCCCGAAACCGTTAAAAGCATAGCGCTTCAGCATAGTCAAATAGGCTGTCACAGCTATAATCATACAAGACTTACGGAGCTTGGCGCCTATGCTGTTCAAAAGGAGGTTTACGACACATCAAATCAGGTGTACAGCGCTGCGGGAGTATATACATATATCGGCAGACCTCCTTACGGGGAAATAAACAATACGGTGAAAAATGCCGTTACTATCAAATGGTTTAACTGGGGCACAGATACTCTCGACTGGAAGTACAGGGACAGTGATTATGTATACAACTATGTTATGAAATATGTACATAACGGCGCAACCATTCTAATGCACGATTTGCACGTTACAACCGCCGCCGCCATGGAAAGGGCAATACCTGCTCTGGCGGCAAAGGGTTTTAAGTTTGTTACCATAGATGAAATGGCTGAGCTTAAAGGCGGATATGACAAGGTTGAGGGTTACTTGGGATGAATTGCCAAACAAGCTGTGTTATAACGAAATACTGAGGATTGCGGCGGGGCGGTCAATGGCGTTGAAAGCGCCATTGGTCGCCCCGCCCTCACTTTCCTCCCCTCGGGTCAATGTTTAGCGGGAGCTGTCACTTGTGACAGCTCCCGCTAAACATTGAGCAGCCTTATTATTATAAATTTTACACCGATTTTACAAAAATTTTACATTGTAATGGCTGTTTGGGTGTTTTTTAATTATAATAAAAGCTGTATAATTACATTATGCTACTGCTTAGGGAGGGAGATTTAATGAAGAAGAAAATATATGTAATTGAAGATGATGAAAATATAAGAAGCCTTATAAAAATTGCGCTAACAGGCAGCGGATATGACGTTAAGGATTTTGAAACGGCTGAAGAAGCCATTGTTAATGCGGAGGAGGATATGCCAAGCCTTATGCTTTTTGACATAATGCTGCCGGGTATAAGCGGCACGGAGGCTGTTGCAAGGCTTAAAGCAAATAATAAGCTAAAAAGGACTTCCGTAATTATGCTTACAGCAAAGGACAGTGAGCTTGATAAAATAAAGGGTTTGGATAACGGCGCTGATGACTACATTACAAAGCCTTTCAGTATAATGGAGCTTATGGCAAGAATAAGAGCTGTTTTACGCAGGGCAGAATATAGTGAAAATGACGAAAGCAAAAAGGAAATTGTTGGGGGCATTATAGCTATAAATACCGATGCAAGGACTGTTTATGTTGAGAATAAGCAGGTTATTTTAACATTTAAGGAATATGAGCTGTTAAAATTTTTTATGAAAAACAAAAACAGAGTAATAACAAGAGATGAGCTTTTAAACAAGGTTTGGGGTTATGAATATATTGGCGAAACAAGAACGGTGGATATACACATAATGTCGCTTAGGCAAAAGCTGGGCAAGGCGGCGTCATATATTAAAACAAGCAGAGGTTCAGGGTACATTTTTGAGGTGAGGGAATGAAAAATGCCGTAATTAAGGGGTTTTTAAAAACAATAATAATTTGCCTTGCGGTGTGCAGTCTGCTTTTTTGCAGATATTTTGGAAAATATACCATGGAAAGAACAGAAAAGGATATGCTGTACACTCTTGCACTTATGGACTATGGCATTGACTACGAAAAGGATTTACGGGAGCAGGCGGAGGAGATTAATCCCCTCATTCTTTCGGAAAATACAAGAATTACAATACTTGACAGGCAGGGCAATGTTCTTGCGGACACAAGCAGTGCAATAGACTTTGAGGATAACCATTTGGGCAGGGAGGAAATACAAAGGGCGGTTGAAAAGGGCATAGGCATAAGCGTAAGATATTCGGGAACGGAAAAAAGAAATATGATGTATGCCGCCTATGCTTCGGCAGACGGAGAACATATTTTAAGGCTTGCCATGCCTTACAACGGTTTTGCGGATTTTGTTAAAGCAATTATTCCGGCGCTTTTTATAAGCGTTATTATTGCCTTTATAACTGCATTTTTTATAGGCAAAAGGCTTGCTGAGGGAATTACAAGACCTCTCAGCGAAATTTCCTCGGAGCTTGATAAAATTCAAAAAGAAGAGGAAATGCCCAAGTTTAAGGAATACAAATACAGCGAGCTTGAAAACATTGTAAACTCAATAAAAATACTTACAAAAAGAATTGATGCAAATTTGGAAAAGCTTAGGTATGAAAAGGTCAAAATTGATTATATTTTAGACAATATGAGAGAGGGCATACTGTTTATTGATGAAAATTGCAATGTAATTACAATAAATAAAACCGCCATGGAAATTTTGGACTGCAAAAAACGCAAAACCGGCAATATAATTTATTTTACTCACAATATGAACATTATTAACGGCGTTGGGGACATTATTAAAAATGACGAGGACTGTATGTTTGATTTTTTTGATGAAAAGTCGGGAAAAACATATTTTGTTCATATAACCAAAGTTAAAAAAGGTATTTTGGATAAGTCAATGAGCGGTGCTATTGTGCTTATGATGGACGTTACCTCGGAAAGAGAGGCGCAAAGGGTGCGTCAGGACTTTTTTTCCGATGCATCTCACGAGCTTAAAACACCAATTACTTCCATAGGCGGTTACTGCGAGCTGCTTTTAAGCAATATGGAGTATTCAGATGAACAGAAAAGAGAATTTTTAATGAGAATAAAAAGCTCTGTTGAAAATATAACGGGACTTATAAACGATATTCTTATGATTTCACGTTTGGAAACGGGAGCGGAATGTGACAACATTTCTCAAGTTAATGTTAAAGAAATTATTGAAAATATAATTGACACAACAGAGCCTATGAGAAATGAAAATAATATTGCTGTAAATGCGGAATGTGAGGATTTTGTTATAAATGCGGATTTTAACAAAATATATCAGCTTATAAACAACCTTATAACAAATGCGGTTAAATATAACAATGAAAACGGAAGTGTTTTTATAAAGTCATATATTATTGACGGCTGTTTTTACTTTAGCATTAAGGATACGGGCATAGGCATACCCCTTAAAGACCAAAGCAGGGTTTTTGAAAGATTTTACAGAGTTGATAAAAGCAGAAGCCGCAAAATGGGCGGCACGGGGCTTGGGCTTGCCATTGTTAAGCATATTGTTAATTTTTACAACGGCGGCATCAGTCTTAAAAGCAATGCAGGCAAGGGAACATTTATAGAAATAAAAATACCCCTGAAGCAGGGGTAAGGCAGTTTAATTAAGCTCCTGCCACAGCTCTACCACTTTAAGCTTTAGCTTAACCTTTGGGGGCGCAGAGGGGGAGTCACCCAAAATAAGGGAGTAGGAAGAGGGGGAAAGCTTATCTTCAAATTTATGTTCCTTACTCTCTTCGTATGCGGGACTTACATAGCACAAGGGCGGATACATTACACACCACCAGTTATGACCTTTGGCTGAGCCTATTTCTATACGCAGGCAGTCGTATGTGCCTGCAGGCAGTGTAACATCACCGTAATGGCGTATGGGAAAAGCGCTTTTTGTTACGGCAACGGTAACGGGTAAAGAACAGCCGTTTTCCCGCAAAGTGTTTTGGGCGGTTGCTTTCACTTCTTCCATATTATTGTTAAAAAAATCAACCGTAGCCTGTTTTGAGGGAGAAGCTGTAAGTTGGTTTAAATACTTTTCAAGCACTGAGTCCCTTACCTTTAATTTCAGCGACTGATCCTCTGATGAGTCGCTGTTTGCAATAACATGAAAGCGGAAAACCTCCGAGGTAAGGCTTTCCATGGCTTTTGCGGAAGCTGCGTGTGTAAATGCGCATATTAAAACGGCAATTATACACCCTGCCCCAATGGAAAGGGGAAGCAGACCCTTTGGTTTTAAAAGTGATTTCAGCATATTGATTTCTCCTTTGTGAAAGTATTTTGTTTTATACAAAGTTTAATGAAAAGTTTATGTTAGATGAAATGCTTTTGGGGTTTACTGTTTTATATTTATTGTACAGCTCGGGCCGCTTGCTTTTAAGCTCCGTTGTTATGTCCGAGGGGAGTGTGTTTGTTTGTTCAAGCCGGTTTAATGCCGCATTTATTTGGGTTTGTATTTTTTCCTTAAACAAATTAAGGCAGTTCGCTCCCTTGGCGGAAACCTGTTCCGTGGTATAGTTCCACATATTTGCAGATGCGGTAATGTTTATATTCAGTTTAAGACTGTTGTTTTCTTCATAAAATTCATATTCCGTTGTTTTTTCCATTACCTCCGCAAATATCTCGGGGTTTACCGTAAGTGTGCCGTTAAAAGCGGTTTTGTTTATCCACATATACCCATACGCCTCATCCTCGTTAAGGCTTCCCTCATATATATTGTTTTTAACCACCGCCATACCGTTAAAGGCAGGCTGTTCATTTTTTATTGTTATTAAAGGAATGAGCGAGGGGGAGTTTTCCGCATTATCCTTTAAAAGAGTAAGCAGGCTTTCTTTATTAACATAAGTTTTGTTGTTTTTGGAGCTTTGGTAAAAGCCGAAAATATAAAACCCCGTTGTTAAATCTTCGGCAGGCTCTGCTTCCATAAGCTCTTTTACGTTATCCGATGCGGCAATATATATATTTTTATCTATCTGCGCATTATGAGAAAGATAGCTTGTAAGCTCGGAAAAAGCCTGAGGGGATTTTAATAAATCCGTAGATACTATTGCCGCCTTTGTTTGACCAAAGTATATTGTTTTTGAAGATGAAAAATCCATTGCGGAAACTGCCTCGGACAGAGTATTGCCCGAAGAGGTTTTTATTATACGGGAGGGGGCGTCATCTTTTTCGTTTTTGGGAAAAGATATATACAGAGTATAGCCGTCCGTTGGAGAGTAGTCTGCCGCCATGGCTGTGGCAAAGGAGCGGCTTTCCAAATCCGTATCATCATAGCAGGCAGTTAAAAGCATTAAAACGGTAAGCAAAAAGACAGTTTTTTTAATATTAATCCTCCTCCTTTTTCAAACGTACAACAATATTTAAAATCAATGGCAGTACAAAAAAGAAAGCTGAGCCGAATATATAGTTAAAAAACGTATTGAATATTTTAAATTGATTTTGTGCGGCAGGTATAAGGCTTAAACCAAAGCCTGCAGCGGCAGCGGCAGGGGCAAACCGCTTAGATGAACGGTTAAAAACGCAATTTAACAGCTCTGCGGAATAAAATATACATCCCCCTGAAAATATTACAACGGAAAGGCAGAGTATGCTTAACATAAGCGCCGCCATTGCCTCTGAGCCTGCGTTATAGGCAAGCGCCGTTACGGCAGGAAAATTTATTGACCTTGAAAGACTGCCGCCAAGAACGGTTATTGTTACGGCATTTACGGCGGCTGCCGCAAGGAGGGATATTATAAATGCGCCCATTGCGTGGCTGCGTATTTCGTAAGGCTTTTTTAAAAATGCAAACGCAGGCATAAGCAGCTCTATACCCGTAAAGCAAAAGCAGTTGGACAAAGCGCTGTTAATGTATATGCCCTTTGAAAATGAAATATGCGGCAGTGCGGCTGAACCGAAGAGCGCTATAAGAGCCGTGCCGTAGGCTAATGCAAAGGGTATGAGTACAATAAATATAAGAATTTCTCCCAAGCGTGCCCTTGCCTCCTGCCCTGCGGCGGCGCAATACAGGCATGGAAGAATTATAACGACACTTATTACCCAAATGGGAGTATGGGGCAGCAGCCATTCTTTTGCGGCATGAGAAAATATGCGTATATCCGATGAAAGAGATACAATAAGCTTTATCGAAAACAAAACCGTTATTATTTTTGCGGTAATTTTTCCAAACAGCTTTGTTAAGCCGCCGTAAAATCCTTCTTCACCTAAAAAACCGCTTACTCCCGTTATTAAAAATATGCTTAACAGTGCAAGTATGCCTCCCGTTATGGGAGAAAATACGCCCATATTGTTTGGCAGATATGCGTTTAGGGCAGGCATTGCGGTAATAATTACCCCAAAGGTATTCAGTATCAGCAAAACCTGAAGCTGTCTTGTGGAAATTTTATTGTTATTGGAATACATTTTATTCACTCTTCATTCTGATTTTTTGTTTGTTGTTTGCAAAAACGGGACGCTTTTTCATATATTTCAGGGGCAGTCTGAAAAAGGTATCTCTTATGCCCTCGTCACCGTCTATATCTCCGCCTGCAAAGGGATAAAGGTAGGGTATGCCGAAGCTTTTGAGCTTTGCAAGATGAATGAGTATAAAAAGCATTCCTGCCCAAAACCCCGCAAGACCGAAAAAAGCCGAGGTTAGCATAAGAAAATATTTGCATAGCCTGTAAGCTGTGCTTAAAGCTATTTGGGGTATGGCAAAGGAGCATATACCCGTAAGAGAAACTATTATTACAACAATGGGACTTACAAGTCCTGCATCAACTGCCGCCTGACCTATTATTATACCCCCTACAATGCCTAATGTAGAGCCTATTGCCTGAGGCATTCGCACACCTGCTTCTCTTAGGGTATCAAAGGCAAGCTCCATTAAAAATATTTCAAGTATTCCGGATGTTGGCACACCATCTCTTGCGGCGGACATTTTCATAAGCAGGGGTGCAGGCAGCATGGAGGGGTTATACATGGAAAAGCAAATATACAGCGCCGGCAAAGCAAGAGCAAGGAGTGACGCACCGTAGCGAATGAGCCGCACAAGGCCGGCGCTCAGCCAATTTTGGTAGTAGTCCTCGCTTGCCTGATAGAAGCAGGGAAGAACGGCAGGCAGTATTATTACAAAGGGTGTTGTATCCACAACTATAACAATTCTGCCCTCCAAAATTTCCCCTGCGGCTTTATCGGGCCGCTCGGTAAGCTGAAGCGTGGGAAAAGGACTTGATGTTTGGCAGGATATAAGCTGGGCAAGGGTACCGCTGTCCGAAATGGCGTCTATATTTATTTTTGCTATTCGTTCTTCGGTTTGTTTTAAAATTTCCGGACGAACAACATCTTCCAAATACACTATTGCCAAATCCGTTTTGCTCCGTGTGCCGCATTGGAGCTGCTTTATTTTCAAATTGGTATCTCTTATGCGGCGGCGGATAAGGGCGGTGTTATCTCTGAAGTTTTCGCAAAACGCCTCCTTGGGCCCCTCTATATTGCCCTCGGAGTCGGGCTTATCTATGCCTCTTTTGGGATAGCTTTTTGAGGATATTATTATTGCCTTTGAAAAGCCGTCAATTAACAGTATTGTTTCCCCTGCCATGGCGGCGGTGGCTGCTTTGTCAATATCCTCCTGAAAGGAAATATCCGCTGTTGTTATGCCGCTTGTTATAAGCGCCTTTGGCAGTGAGTTTTCCACATCCGTTAAAGCAACCTTTTTTATTTCTATCATAAGGGTGGTTAATATGCGGTTTTCTATCATATCCCTGTCGGTCATTCCGTCAAAGTAAAGCACATATATGCTTGTGGAGGGCAGGGTGATGTGTCTGGCAACAAGGTCGCCGCAGTTTTCAAACATTTCAGTCAGTTTTTTTATGTTTTGGTTAATATCGGGAGAAATGGAAGTCACCTTCTTTCCGGAAAACACTGATTAAAATGCAGCTAAAAATAAATTTGTAAATAGTATCGGAAAGAAGTCCGAACGCCGTAGGCGGATTTTGCGGAGCAAAATTACTGAAATATTCTTAACGCTTCACACTGTTAATATGCTTGAATTTTTTGCCGACTCCCGTCTAAATTTATTTTTACCCTTGAATTATTCAGTGTTTCCTTGTTTATTTTTAGTATTGTATATTTTTAATTTTTTTATACTTGAAATGTAGGTTCAAGGTGGTATAATTAAGGAAACACTGATTAATTCGCCGAAGCAAATTTAGCGGCGGCTCCTTAATATATGTGTATTAAGACGGAGGGAGGAACGGAAATTGATAGAAGTAAAAAATCTTACAAAAAGGTTTGGAAAAATTACCGCAGTGGACAATTTAAGCTTTACCGTAAATGACGGTGAAATTTTAGGCTTTTTAGGGCCTAACGGTGCAGGAAAATCCACAACAATGAATATGATGACGGGGTTTATTTCCTCAACGGAGGGAACGGTTATAATTAACGGCTACGATATTTTGAAAGAACCCCTTAAAGCTAAAGGTGAAATGGGATATTTGCCCGAAATGCCTCCTGTTTACGGAGATATGACGGTAAGTGAATATTTGGACTTTGTATGCGATATTAAAAAGGTTAAAAAAAGCGAAAAGCCTGCCATGGCTGCTGACATTATGGAAACCGTTAAAATTACGGCGGTTAAGGACAGAGTTATTAAAAACCTTTCCAAAGGCTACAGGCAGAGGGTAGGGCTTGCTCAGGCGCTGGTTGGCTACCCTAATCTGCTTATTTTGGACGAGCCTACCGTAGGCTTAGACCCAAAGCAGGTTTTGGATATGAGAGATGTTATTAAAAGCATTGGCAAAAAGCACACAATTATATTAAGCTCTCACATTTTGCAGGAGGTAAGCGCTGTTTGCGACAGAGTTATTATTATAAACAAAGGCAAAATGGTTACAGAGGGGTCTGCCCGTGAGCTTTCCGACAAAATTGCGGGAAACAGAGTTAAGGCGGAGCTTAAAGGCGGTGAGAGCGAAATTAACATTTGCCTTGAGGGCATTGAAAGCATTAAAAGCTTTACTTTAAGCAAAAAAACCGACAGTACCTTTGAGGCTGTATGCGAGGGTGCGGAAGGAGTTGACATAAGAGAGGACATATTTAAGGCGTTTGCCGCCCAAGGCATTGTTATTTTGGAAATGAAAGCCGTGGATTTAAGCCTTGAGGACATATTTATTAAAGTAATAAGCGGAAGCTATGAGGAAGAAGAGGTAAACAGGGAAAAGGAAATGCAGGAGAAAAGCGGGGAAAACCATGGCTTTGAGGATTTAACCGCAGAGAGCCTTTCTCTAAATGAAGAACCCGAGGAAGGAGATGAAGAGGTATGAGTGCAATTTTCAAAAAAGAAATAAGAACATATTTTACCACTTTAACGGGGTACATATTTTTAGGCTTTTTTGTTGCCGTTATGGGTATTTATTTTATGATAAACAATATTGGCGACGGGTCTGCCCTTAATGTTAATTATATAGGCACTCTTACTTATTCCGCCTCTACATTTTGGATACTTATACCCGTTTTAACAATGCGCCTTTTTGCTGAGGAGGCAAAGCAAAGAACAGACCAGCTTTTGTTTACATCACCCGTGAGAGTAAGCGACATAGTTTTGGGTAAATTTTTTGCCGCAGGGGCATTGTTTTTAACAGGGGTTATTATAACCTGCATATTTCCCGCAGTATTAAGCCGATATGCGGATATTGGCATGGCAAGAACCCTTAATGCTCTTTTTGGCTATGTGCTTATGGGTCTTGCTCTTATTTCCGTGGGTATTTTTATTTCCGTGCTTACGGATAACCAGATAATTGCGGCGGTAGTTACCTTTGCGGCGGTTTTTGTTATGTTTAACATAGACTCCATTGTGGCTCAAATGCCCGTTTCCGCAGAGGCATCATTAATATTTGTTATAATTTTGCTTATTATTGCTCTTATTATTATATACAATATTACAAAAAGCCTTTTGGCTGCTGTTATTTTGGGTATTGCGGGAGTTTTGGCGGCGGCTTTGACCTATTATTTAAGCTACAATATGGGTTTGGGTCTTTATGACGGACTTATTTCCAAATTTTTTAAATGGTTTTCCGTTACATCACGTTACGAAAACTTTTACGCAGGTGTATTTTCCCTTGCGGACACGGTTTATTATTTAAGCCTTTCGTTTGTATTTTTATACTTAACGGTTAATGTTATTGAAAAACGCAGATGGGCATAAGGAGGGAGAAGAAATGAAGAATTTATTTGAAAACAAAAGATTTATTTACGGAACATACTCCACCCTTACCGCCATTGTTGTTATAGGAATTGCCGTTGTTATAAACATAATTGCAGGCAGTATTAATTATAAAAGGGATTTTACCTTAAACTCCATATATTCCGTAACGGACAAAACAAAAGAGGTTTTAAATGAAATTGAAGATGACGTTACCGTTTATGCCCTTTATCAAACAGGGGGAGAGGACGACAGCGTTATGCAGGTTTTGGATCAGTACGAAAACGCCTGTTCCAAAATAAAAATAAAAAATGTTGACCCGTATCTTAACCCCAAGTTTGCGGAAAAGTATGCGGACGGGGGCAGCATAAGCGCAGGCAGTCTTATTGTGGAGTGCGGCGATGTTTACAAGGTTGTGGAAAGCGGCAAATTTATTGGAGTACAAACAAACAGTGAAACAAACGAGCAGGAGCAGGTGCTTAATGTGGAGGCTCAGGTTACGGGAGCAATAAAATATGTTACCGCAAAGGAACACCCTGTAATTTATAACGTAACAGGGCATGACGAAATAGGACTTGAAAGCTTAGGCTCGGCGCTTAAGGACAATTTGGAAACTTCAAACTACACTTTAAAGGACATAAATCTTTTTGAAGAGAATATACCCGAGGATTGCGCAATGCTTTTTATTTCCACACCGCAAAAGGACTATACTGCGGACGAGGCTCAAAAGGTTAGGGAATATTTGGCTGAAAGCGGCAGAGCCATTGTTATGATAGACAACATTGGCATTAAGCTTGACAATCTTTACAAGGTGCTGGAATATTACGGAGTCAGCTTTTCTCAGGATTTTATAATAGAACAGAACAGCTCCAATATGTACAACAGTATGCCCTATTGTATTTTGCCAAATATAAACGAAAATGACAAGGTGGAGGGCATTGGCAGCTCAAAGGTGCTTATGCTTTCGCCCTATGCAATAAATTCTTCCGTTGATAAAAGAGGCAGTGTGACCGTAACACCTCTTTTATCCACAAGCAAGGAGTCTTTTGCAAAGGCGGGAACAATGACAGATCCCAACAGCTCCGTTTCCAAAGAGGCAGGGGACATAAGCGGGCCTTTTAACACCGCTGTGGCTGTGGAAGATGTTTACGACATAGGCTCTGAAAAGAACAAAACAAGGCTTGTTGTTTGCTCCGCTTATGCTTATATGCTGTATAATGACTATGACAGCGCCGTTAATTACGGAAACTCCGAATATATTGTAAACTGTGTGGACTGGCTGACAGAATCAAGCGGCGGCAGTGTTTATGTTTCTCCAAAAACAATAAGCGAGCCTACCTATTATATAGATTTCGGCACATCACAAAGAATTAAGTATATATGCGTTATAATGCTGCCTTTGTTTATAATAGGCGTTGGAGTTATTGTTTGGCTATTTAGGAGGAACAGGTAATGAGCAGGGAAAAATTGACTCTATTAGGCTTTGGAGCCGTTTTTGTTATACTTATTGCGCTTTGTGCTTTTTTGACCTCCGGTAAAAAGAATGTTGACGGAGAGGCGGCAGAGAACACTACGGAAAGCAGTGAGGCGGCAAGTCCTTACGGGGATAACAGCGAGGGTTTGCCTGTTGTGTTTAACATTGCGGACGGGGTAAATCTTGCGGAGGTCAATGCCGAAAGGCTTAGCCTGCCCGAGGGTATGAGCGAAAGATATGACCTTAATGACGAAAAAATAAGGCTGTATTTAAAGGGCGATTCTCTTTTTATTGAAGGCTATGAGGACTGCGCCTTAAACAGTGACATTGCAGGGCAGTACATAGACGGGTTTTATACCATGTATGCAAGCAGAGAGCTGAAAACCCACGGAGATGCGGCGGAATACGGCTTGGACAAACCCATTGGGCATTTTGAAATGAAGTACAGCGACGGCAGCGGCATAACCTTTGACATAGGAAACCCGGGAACGGACAAAAACGCTTATTATGTAAGCTGTTCCCTTTCCGACAGTGTTTATATGGTTACAAGCTCTACGGTTTACAGCTATTTTTGCGGTCTTAACGAGCTTTTGGACAAGAGCATTAACACAATAAATCAAAACGAGATATGCTTTATTGGCGTTAAAGACAATGTTAAGGGCAGAGAGCTTTTAATCTCTTATGACAAAACGGAAACGGCGGCTAACGGCAAGGGACTTACATCACTTAAAATGCACAAGCCTATTGAGGGACTTACGGTATATCCTTACAATCTTCAAACAACACTGTTTGAAGGCTTTAGCACGTTTAGACCTGTGGATATAGCCGCGGTTAAGCCGTTGGATTTGAGTCCTTACGGGTTGGACAAGCCAAAATATGAAATAGGCTTGCAGGATACGGAGGAGGACAACAGCCTTATGGTTTATGTGGGCAATGAGGCTGACGAATATTACAGCTATTGTATGTTTCCCGAAGGGAATATTGTTTTTACAATGCCCTCAAATGCCATAAGCTCCTTTACGGACTACAACATATTTGATTTTGTGGAAAGACTTGTGGATTTACAAAACAGAAAGGATGTTGACAGCGCCGTAATTGAAACAAAGGCGGGAGAAAGGTACGTTCTTAAATTCGGAGAGGACACCGTAGGGGATAAAGACGTAGACAACCGTGTGGCGGACTTTAACGGCAAGGAGTATGACAGAACGGGCATTTCACCTTTTTATCAGCTTCTTATAGGAATTGCCTTTGACAGAATTGAGGACAAGGCGGAAATTAAAGGAGATGCCGAGGTGAGCATTGAGTTTGATTTGCTTAGCGGAAGTAAAATTGCAGACAAATATTATAACTATGACGAAAACTATTATGTTGTGGAGAAAGACGGAGTAAACACAGGCTTTTTGGTAAAAAGATCCGACATAAAGGCTATGCTTGACAAGGCAAGGGAAATTTCACAATAAAAATAAGCCGTTCATACCTTGGGGTATGGGCGGCTTCTGCTTAAAGACTGTTAAGCTGATTTTGTATATCTTCTTTTGTTACCGTGTTAAGGGCGGAAATATTGCAGCTGAGAGCCTTTGTAAAGTACTCCCTTGCCGGAGAGGTATTGCCCTCGTTTGCGCTTATTAAACCCATAAAATAAAGGCTGTCGGGCAAATCCTTATATTCAAGAGCCTTTTTAAAATATTCCTTTGCTTTTTCAAATTCACCCTTTTTATAATAAATTTGACCCATATTATCCCATGCGGGGGCATGGGCGTCATTATCCTCTATTGCCTTTTTGGTATATTCCTCTGCTTTTTCAAGGTCATTTTTTAAAATATAAAGATAACCCAATGTTGTATAAACATCGGTATTAATATATGAGTAGCGGCTTATAAGGTTTTCCAAAAGCTCAATTGCCTTATCCGTATTTCCCATAACCCAATAGCAGGAGCTTTTTGAAAGGGATATATATTTATCCATAAGCGGAGAAAAATTATATTTTTCCGACAGTGTAAAATATTTTAGCGCTTCAGCGCCGTCACCGTCCTGCAATTTTTGCAAAGCATAAATGTAAAGCGCTTTTACATGGTGAGTGTTGTGTTTAACGGCTTTTTCAAAAAAATAATTTGCACGTTTAAAATGCTTTATTGTATACCAATAGTTGCCTATCATACCCAATGTGTAGGGAAAAAATATAAGGGCATTTACAGCAAGGTAGGCTATAAATGTGGGGATAAGCACCCACTCCGGCAGGTTGAGTATAAATACCAAAATTATCCAACTAAGCATAAAAAAGCCCAGTGTAAAATATCGCCAGTATTTCGGCAGGTTAAGTCTTTCGTTTTTCATGGCTGCTCCTTTAATAAAAATGTTATTTCAATAAAGGTATTATACATTAGCAATTTAAAAAAGTAAAGAAAATGTTACTCTTTTCATTTGGTGTTTCCTAAAAATAATTGACTATAGGTTAAAAAAATGTTATAATCTTTGTGTGTTTAACCAAGTAAGGAAGTCCCCCGCCTCTTAGGCGGCGGAGTACGAATATAATTGACTGACTGATAAAAAATTTGTGTTATTGGAGAATATTATGGATTACAATAGCTATCCCCTTTATAATTATTTTAATATTGATGCGGTTTTTTCCGATGAAACCGCTGATTATCTTAATATAGAAAAAACGAACCGCAAGGGTTATATAGTTACCGTAAGGTTAAGAATTTGGAAGAATGACAGCGCTCTTTCGGTATGCTCTGTTGAGGCGGACAATAAAATACATACAATGCAGTGCGCCTGTACGGATAACAGCTTTAAATATTTGGAGGCTCGGTTTTTTACTGTAAAGTCCGCAAGCTATCATTTTATTATACGCTGCGGAAAAAATGTTTACTACTACAACAAATTCGGTATAAATACGGAGCTTAACACAAGCTATGACTTTAAGGTCATACCAAGCTTTACCACTCCCGACTGGGCAAAGGGAGCGGTAATGTATCAGATATTTCCGGACAGATTTTACAACGGAAACAGCTCTAATGATGTTAAAACAAAGGAATATATGTACATGGGCAGAGTTGCCGCTCATGTGGATTGGGATACGCCTGTTTCCAATGATGATATATGCAAATTTTACGGCGGCGACCTGACGGGTGTTATGAAAAAAATGGACTATCTCAAGGATTTGGGCATAGACGCCATATACTTTACGCCTGTGTTTGTTTCCCCAAGCTCCCATAAATACGATATTCAGGACTATGACTATGTTGACCCGCATTTGGGAGTAATAATAAATGACGGCGGTTCGCCTTTGCCAAAGGGGGTTTTTTCCAATAAATTTGCAACCATGTATATTCAGCGCACTACGGACAAGGTTAACCTGGAGGCAAGCAACAAGCTTATGATAAGCCTTATAGAGCTTGCCCACTCCAAGGGCATAAAAATTATACTTGACGGTGTTTTCAATCATTGCGGAGCATTTAATAAATGGCTGGATAAGGAGCTTATTTATATGGCAGGGGGGTATCCCGACGGAGCGTATATTTCCGAAAACAGCATTTACCACGATTATTTTAAATGGTACGACTCCAACTGGCCCGGTAACGATTGCTATGACTGCTGGTGGGGGCATGAAAACCACCCAAAGCTTAATTACGAAGCATCAAAGGAGCTGCACGACTATATTATAAACATAGGTGTAAAATGGGTTTCTCCGCCATATAATGCGGACGGGTGGCGGCTTGATGTAGCTGCGGATTTAGGCAGCTCTCAAAGCTATAACCATTCCTTTTGGCAGGACTTCAGAAATGCCGTTAAAGCGGCAAACCCCAATGCCATAATTCTTGCGGAGCATTACGGTGACGCCTCGCCGTGGCTTTCGGGCGGAGAATGGGACGGAATTATGAACTATGATGCTTTTATGGAGCCTATAACGTGGTTTTTAACAGGCATGGAAAAGCACAGCGAAAAGCGTGAGGACAGCCAGTACAACAATGCGATGAGCTTTGAGGGGGCAATGCGCTGGCATGGCGCAAAGATGAGCTATCAGTCGCTTTATGTTGCAATGAACGAGCTTTCAAACCATGACCACAGCAGATTTTTAACAAGAACAAACCGCCGTGTGGGAAGGCTGCATACAGTCGGTTCTCAGGCGGCTGATACGGGAATAAACAAGGGTATTATGAAAGAGGCAATAACCTTTCAAATGACCTTCCCCGGAGCGCCCACAATTTATTATGGCGATGAAGCGGGGCTTACAGGGTGGACAGACCCGGATAACCGCCGCCCCTACCCATGGGGTAAGGAGGATATGGATATTTTAAACTATTATAAAAGGCTTATAGGTATCCATAAATCTTATAGCTGCTTAAAAACAGGCTCTCTGGATTACTTGTTTATGCAGTACGGCATAATAACCTATGCCCGTTTTAATAAAAATGAGGCTGTTGTTGTTTATCTTAATAACAATGACCATGAAATAGAAATAGATATACCTGTTTGGAGGGCAAACGCCAACAACGGAGATGTTTTTAAAAGAATAATAATGTCCGAGGCTTCATCGTTTTCCGATAAAATTAAAGCCTATGTTGTAAAAGGCGGCTGTATTCGTGTGTCTTTGCCAAAGTTTTCTTCGGCGGTATATGTAAAAGAAATATAACATAAAGGCTGCTGCGATTTTTATGCGGCAGCCTGTTTTTTAACACCGATTAATCAGTGTTGCCTTAAAACAAAAGTATACAGGAGTTTTGCCGGGCGGCATAAAATTTTTGGTATAAATGAACAAAATATTTTCCTAAAACCTTGAAATGTAATATAAAACGTGATACAATATTAATGTTGAATAAACAAAATTTATGAATGGGAGTGATTATATGAAAAAATTTTGTAAAGCCGTTGCTTTGCTTTTATCGGCGGCAATGGTTTCTGCCTTGGCGCCTGCAGGCGCTGCCTTTGCGGCAGATGACAAGCTGCTTGCTTTTCCCGGCGCAGAGGGCGGCGGCAAGTATGCAAAGGGCGCAAGAGCAAGCGAAAACCCTGTTGTATATCATGTAACCAATCTTAACGACAGCGGAGAAGGCTCCTTCAGAGATGCCGTTTCCCAGCCGGGCAGATATGTTGTTTTTGATATTGACGGAGCGGTCAAGCTTACAAGCGGAACAGTATCCGTTGCGGGAAACACCACAATTTTGGGGCAGACTGCCCCGGGCGAGGGCATCACAATTACGGGTAACGATGTTCAAACCAAAAACGGTGCGGAGGATATTATTATAAGATACCTTAAGGTAAGACCGACAGACGCAAACGGCGTTGAGCCTGACGGACTTGGCGGCAGATTTAACACAAATGTTATTTTTGACCACTGTTCTCTGAGCTGGTCGGTAGATGAGCTTATTACACTTTACGCAGGCTCTTATGAGTCCACAAGCGACAGCAATCCTCATGGAAACCACTTAACCGTTCAAAACACTCTTGCGGCTGAAAGCCTTAGAATGAGCAGCCACTTTAAGGGCGCTCACGGCTACGGCGGAATTATGGGCGCAGATTATTCTTCATACCATCACAATCTCCTTGCCCATCATGACAGCAGAAGTCCCAGACTGGACAGAGAGATGGACGGAACAGAGGTTATTAACAACGTAATTTATGACTGGGGGCAAACAAACTCTGCTTACGGCGGAGAACCCGGCTCCATGCACTACAAAACATTTAACCCCACAAGAGTAAATTATACCGATAATTACTATCAGTACGGGCCTTCTACAAGATCAAGCCTCCGTACAAGAATTTTTGATGTTACAAACGATACAAGCAAAAGCGACGGGCATAAATCCGACTTCTACTTTAACGGCAATTATGTCGGCGGAAGCACAAGTGTTACGGCAAATAACAAATCCGGCATTAACAACAGTGCAAACGCAAACCTTTTGGACGAGCCTGTTTCTATGGTAGATGATACGGGAGAGGACTTTGCGCTTACTCCTCAAACCTACAGCGAGGCTTATGACAGCGTTCTTGCAAATGTTGGCGCTACTCTTCCAAAAAGAGATGCCATTGACGCAAGAATTATTGATGACGTAAAACACCAAACAGGACGTGTTATAAACAACGCAACAGAGGTTGGCGGACTTATTGATTTTGCTTCGGGAACAACCGTTACAAGAGTATTTGCCGTTCCCGATGAATGGAAAACAGCCAACGGTGTTTCGGAGCTTGGAGAAACGGATATTATTACAAGCGGCGAATTTGCAGGCTACAGTGTTATTGAGGCTTATGTAAACGATTGGACGGCAAAGCAGAGCGAGCCTACAAACCCGTCAATTACCGTAAGCTCACCTACCGTTGCATCAAACAGCAAAACCACTCTTTGGACTGTTATTAACGTAAATGAAACCGTTAATTATGCGGCAACGGCAACGGATATGGGTTCTCCCGTAACAAAAATGGAGCTTTATGACGGAAACGACCTTATAAAAGCTTATGAGGGCGCAGCATCAATTAACGACAACATTTCTCTTGAAGAGGGAACACACTTCCTTACCTGCCGTGCTTATAATGAAAAGGGCGAAAAAACCCAAAGCACGGAAGCCATTGTTTATGTTAAAGGCACAGAGCCGACGGAAGAACAGGCAAACGGCTTTACATTTACGGAAATCGGCAGCGGCAAGTATGCAGGCAAGGGCGGAATTGCGGCAAACGCAGACGGAACAATGACTCTTTACGGCTCGGGAACCTCAGGAAATGCAGGCTCTTCAAGCTATGGCACAGCAAGCACAACAACAGATTCCGTTTCTTATTATTATAAAAAGCTAAGCGGTAACTTTGACGTAAGCATTAAGGTTGGCGCAATTGAGAGATTTGAAAATCAGGCTCTTAACGGTCTTATGCTCAGAGAAACTCTTGACGCAGGCTCCAGAATGGTTATGGCTGCGGACAGTATTCTTAAATACGGCGAAAATGACAGACTTCTTTACAGAACAACAGCAAACACAAAGGCAACCGTTGAATATTTTAAGACGGCGGACAATGTAACGGTAGAAAACTCATCAAGCGGAGATAACTACGATGTCGCTCCTTATATGAGAATAGTACGTTACGGCGATGATGTTTATACATATCTTTCACAAAGCGGAACTGATTGGACAGATGATGTAAGGCAGGTTTCAAAGGTTACTCTTGAGGGGCTTGCAGATGAAGTTTACATTGGCTACGCAACGGATTCCGCCGATACAATTTCGGTAATTCCTTACTTTGCTTGTTCTGATTTTGAAATAAACTATGTTAAAACAGGCGATGAGGTGACTGACCCCGGCGCTGACGATACCTTCTATGTTCCCGTTTATGAAGATCATACAACGGAAAACGGCTTTGCCTACAGCGAATCCTTCCTTATGGAAAACAAGGATGCGACAAGCGGTTTAAGCGTTGGCAACTGGGTAACATCCTCAGACGGAACCTTGGCAACAACCGCAACAGAGGTTAAAATGGCTGTTGAAGGAAACGATACTCCTAAGCTTAGCCTTAACGATAAGGCTGTTCAAATAGAAGTGCCGGAGGAATATCAAACAGGCAAATACACTGTTGATTATGACTTCCTTACAACGGATACCTCCTCCCGTTCTTTCAGAGTATATCTGGACAATGCGGTTCATCCTTATAACAGCGAAACGGGGCAGGCAACTGAAATGGGTGTAGACGGGTCGTTCGTTCATATTTTGGATATTAACGGCAAGGTTTATGCTACAACAGATGTTGCTTCACTTTCCACAAAAACAGCTACAGCTGACGCAGCCGAGCTTTTTGCAATAGACGCAAATAAGTGGTATCACGTTACAATAAGCGGCACAAACGGCGCAGATGACCTTACAATAACAGTATCTCAGCATGGCACAGACGGACAGTATAATCCCGACAGCCTTACACAGGTTTATACAGGCAGCTTGCCTGTTACCGTTGGCAGAGATACAACATTTAAACAGCTTAAATTTATGAAAACCGCCGCAGGCAAGCAGTATTATGACAATATTATTTTTGCGGGAGAAAAAGGCGATGACCCTGAGCCAATAATTGCGGGCAGCGGCGATGTTGACGGAAACGGTATAGTTACGGCAAATGACCCTGCAATAGTCCTTTCCTACGCAAATAACAAAGAGCTTACCATAAAAGATGGCTGGAACATTAGCGAAGGAGATATTAACGGCGACGGAAGTATTAATGCAGATGATGCGGCAAAAATACTTTTAAAGGTTTTAAATTACACAAAATAATAAACTGATTGCATTTATGAGATGCGGTTTTATGACCGCATCTCTTTTTTAACGGGATTTTTGTCATTATATTAATAAATATTATGAAAGTTTGATTAAATTTAAAAAAAGCTATGGATTTTATATTTAAAGTGTGGTATGATTTATATTGATTGCTGATAAAGACATTTTTTGGGGTATTAAGAAACAGGTGTTTCCTTAAATTTGGAGGTTATATATATGAGTAAGCGTTTTGCGATTTATTTTGGTTTAATAACAGCGGCTTTTTGTATGATTTTTGGTGTAAATGCTTATTGTGCCAACGAAACCATAAGGGTAGGACTTGTTACGGGCTTTAGCGGAATAAGCTCTGTGGGAATAGGCGGTCAAAGCGTTATGGTTGGCAGTTCATCGGGCAGCAGCTTTAGTGAAATAGAATATTTTGATTTTAGCGGCGGCGCAACGGTTGAAAAATCCAACGGGTATTATGTGGCTGTGGGTGGCAGCTTTGGCAGCTATGCCGAGGCAAAGGCTTACGGAGATGCTCAAACAGGCTATAACATAATTCCCGCTTATGTGGGCAGCGGAATGTGGAGAGCATATTTGGGGGCCTACGATACAAATGAAAATGCAGTTTTGGCAAGCGGAAAGTTCCCCGGAGGGGGAACGGTTTGCGCTCCCAAGGCTGTTACTGTTTACATAAAAGGCGGCAACGACAGAATGATTTATGACGGTGACAGTAATTTTGCCATTGCGGGGGACAGTGTTACCAATTTGGGAGGCGGCTCTTACAGAGGCTACATAGAGCTTTATCCTGCGGAGGGCAGCTTTACAGCGGTTAATGTAGTTCCGCTTGAAAGCTATCTTTGCGGAGTTGTACCTGCGGAAATGCCAAGCGGCTGGGGCAGCGAGGCGCTTAAAGCACAGGCTGTTGCCGCAAGAACCTATACGGTAAACAAGGTAAACAGCGGCGGCGAAACGGCATATTACAATATATGCGACAATACCCATTGCCAAATGTATACGGGAACAAAGGCTGAAGCTGAAACGGCAACGGCTGCCGTAAAAGCAACAGAGGGGCAGGTAATTACATACGGCGGAGAGCTTATTAATGCGGTGTACTGTTCCTCCGCAGGCGGAGTTACGGACGATTGTGAAAATGTTTGGGGAAACAGTGTGCCGTACCTTAAAAGTGTTGAAGAGATAGAAGGCGCGCAGGTTGTGGAATGGAACAGGAGCTTTACATTCAGTGAGCTTAGCTCTCTGCTCAGTCAAAACGGTGCGGATATTGGCAAGCTTGTTTATGTAAGCGTTGTCAGAAGCGACAACGGAAGGGTTTATTCCATGACATTTACCGGTGAAAAGAGCAGCTACACAATCCAAAAGGAGGACATTAAAACATTCTTTTCACCCCTTGGCGGCAGTTTAAAGGACAGAGTGTTTGACATAAGCCTGAATTACGATAACGGTGACGGTCAGTTTACATTAACTATAGACGGAAAAGGCTGGGGGCATGGTTTAGGACTTAGTCAGTACGGCGCGGCAAGCATGGCTGCGGCAGGCTACAGCTATGAGGACATAGTTAAGCATTATTACACAGGTGTGGAGCTTTCAAGCTATTAATATTATATGGGAGAGTGAACAAAAAGGGAAATACAAAAGAGTATTTCCCTTAATATATGAAAACAGCAGACTTTTATTACTATTTACCTCAAGAGCTTATTGCTCAAACCCCTTTAAAGGACAGGGCGGCGTCACGGCTTTTGGTTTTGGATAAAAAAACGGGAGAAATATGCCATAAGCATTTTAGGGATATTAAGGAATATTTAAAACCCGGGGACTGCCTTGTTATTAACAACACAAAGGTTATACCCGCAAGGCTCATTGGTGAAAGAAAGAATACGGGAGCAAGAGTGGAAATGCTTTTGCTTAAAAGAACAGAGGGTAACAGGTGGGAAACCCTTGTGTACCCGGGCAAAAAAGCCAAAATAGGAAATATTATAGAATTTGGCGGAGGTCTTTTGGAGGCGGAAATTGTTGATGTTGTAAATGACGGAAACAGAATTGCAGAATTTAAGTACAACGGTATTTTTGAAGAAATACTCGATAAATTGGGTCAAATGCCCCTGCCCCCTTATATTACCGAAAAATTGGAGGATAAAACAAGGTACCAAACGGTTTATGCAAAATATGACGGCTCGGCGGCAGCGCCAACGGCAGGCTTGCATTTTACAAAAGAGCTTTTAAAAGAGTTAGAGAATACGGGCGTTAAAATTGCGCAGCTTACTCTCCATGTTGGTTTGGGAACATTTCGTCCCGTTAAGGCAGAGGATATAACAGACCACAAAATGCACAGCGAGTTTTACGTTTTGGAGCAGGATCAGGCAGATATTATAAATAAAGCAAAGCAAAACGGCGGCAGGGTTGTGGCTGTCGGCACTACAAGCTGCCGCACGTTGGAGTCAGTTGCGGAAGAAAACGGTTTTTTAAAAGCAAAAAGCGGTTGGACGGATATTTTTATTTACCCCGGCTATAAATTCAAAATTGTGGATAACCTAATAACCAATTTTCATCTTCCCGAGTCCACTTTAATAATGCTTGTAAGCGCTCTTGCGGGCAAGGATAGAATAATGAACGCTTATGCCGAGGCGGTTAAGGAAAAATACAGGTTTTTCTCCTTTGGCGACGCCATGTTTATTAAAGACTGATTATTTAAGGCTTGAATAAACCTTTGGGCGAAAATCCGCCTTTGCAGGGAATTTTTTGCGGTAGGCTGCCACTGTTTGCGGCACAATTTCGCAGTAGGTTAAGCACTCACTGCTGTCCGCCTCCGTAAGAAGATTTCCATAACAATCGTAAGCGGCGGAATGACCGTTATATTCAATACCGTTGCCCGTGCCTGTACGGTTTACCCCTATAACATAGGCTTGATTTTCTATTGCTCTTCCACGGAGGAGATAATTCCACTGGGAAATACGGCTTTCAGGCCAATTTGCAATTATTATTAAAAGATGAGCTGACTGTGACGCCGCCAAAAACGGCTGAGGAAAACGCAGGTCGTAGCAAATAAAGGGCGAAAGAGTTACGTCCTTTATTACAGTTCTTGTTATTGAATTTCCTCCGGTGAAAAATTTATCCTCGCCGCTGTAGGTAAATGGGTGGATTTTGTCATAAAAAGCAGCAATCTCCCCATTGCTGTTTGTAATTACAATTCTGTTATAGCTTTTGGAGCTTTCATTTATAATTACACCAAAAGCTATGGCAATTTTATTCTTTTCAGACAGCTCCTGCATAAATTTTACTGTGGGAGATTTTTTATAGCTTTCTCCGCAAAGCTGTGTGTTTGTTGTAAAGCCCGTAAAACTCATTTCGGGAAAAATTATTAAATCCGCATTGTTTTGGGCGGCAATAGCCGTAAAGCCTTCTGCCTTTTTTAAATTTTCCTCTTTGTTCTCCCATATAATGTTTGTTTGACAAAGCGCCGCTTTCATTCTATCACCTCATAGCTTTATAAAATTTAAGGAAAAGCTAATACCTTGTATGGCGTTTTTATATAAAAATATTTTTAGCTTATTCCCATATCCAAAATTGTAATAATACAAAAGCAGTGTGTTAAACCGCTCCATATACTTATCTGTTATGGTTAAAATTCCTGCCCTGTTTTCCATCTTCATTCCGCAATATACATTTTCGTCACATTTCTTTTTTGCGAGAAACAGGCATTGCTCCGCTGTTAAATTATATTTATCCGAAAATACCGTTTTTCCGCCTCTATTATTATATTAGAATATAGTTAAGATAAAATCAAGTAAAATGTTATAAAAGACCTTGCAAAACCGCTTCTGCAAGGTCTTATTGTAATATTATACCACTATGGTTAAGGCTTTTCTCTAACTAATATTTTATCTCGGATATTTAATTTGCGCCTGTGCCGCCGCCAAGCGTGCAATAGGAACACGGAATGGTGAGCAGGAAACATAGTTCAAACCCGATTTATGGAAAAATTCTATTGAAGATGGGTCGCCGCCATGCTCGCCGCATATACCAAGCTTGATGTTGGGACGAGTAGCTTTGCCGCCCTTTATGGCAATATTTACAAGCTTGCCTACGCCGTGAGTATCCAGCCTTGCGGTTGGGTCTGCCTCATAAATATGCTTGTCCTTATAATTTTTAAGAATTGTGCCTGCATCATCTCTTGAAAGACCGTAGGTAAGCTGAGTAAGGTCGTTTGTACCAAATGAGAAGAACTCAGCAACCTCTGCAATTTCATCAGCCAAAAGAGCAGCTCTGGGTATTTCAATCATTGTACCCACCTTATACTCAATTTCCGTACCGCTTTCCGCAATAATTTTATCTGCCGTAGCCTTTACGATATTTACAACAAAGTTAAGCTCCTTAACATCACCTATTAAAGGAATCATAATTTCGGGTTTAATATCATAGCCGTAGCTTTCCTTAACATCTATTGCCGCTTCAATAATGGCTTTTGTCTGCATTTCGGGCAATTCGGGATAAGAAACCGCAAGACGGCATCCCCTGTGGCCCATCATTGGGTTAAGCTCATGAAGGTTGTGCGCCTTAACCTTAAGCTTTTCCGTAGGAATATTCATCAGCTTTGAAACCGCATCAAACTCCGCATCGGTTGTTGGCAAAAATTCGTGAAGAGGAGGGTCTAAAAGACGTACCGTAACGGGAAGATTTTTCATAACCTTATAAATTTCTCTAAAATCCTTTGCCTGATATTCTTCCAGAGCCTTTATAGCCTCTTTGCGTTCTTCCTCGCTGTCGGAAAGTACAAAGCAGCGCATTTTCGGTATTCTGTCCTCATTAAAGAACATATGCTCCGTTCTTACAAGACCAATGCCCTCTGCGCCGAACTCCAGCGCTTTTTTAGCATCTCTCGGAGTATCACTGTTTGTACGCACCTGCAGCTTGCGGATAGCGTCCGCCCAAGACATAAACTCTTCAAAATCCTTATTAATTTCAGGCTCTGTTGTAGGTATATCCGCAGCATAAATAAAGCCTGTATTGCCGTCTAACGAAATGTAGCTGTCCTCTGTAAAGTGTTCGCCGCCAAGCTCAAAAAATTTGTCCTCGGCGGAAATTTTAATATCCTCACAGCCTGATACACAGCAGGTACCCATACCTCTTGCAACAACCGCCGCATGGGAGGTCATACCGCCTCTTACGGTAAGAATACCCTGCGCCGCAGCCATTCCCTCAATATCCTCGGGTGAGGTTTCAAGACGTACCAAAACAACTCTTTCCCCTTTTTCAGCTCTTTCCTTTGCATCCTCCGCAGTAAACACTACCTTGCCTGCCGCCGCACCGGGAGATGCGGGAAGTCCCTTTCCTACAGGGTCTGCCTTTTCAAGAGCATATTTTACAAAAACAGGGTGGAGGAGCTGATCCAGCTGTTTGGGGTCTACGCTTAAAAGAGCCTCTTCCTTTGTGGCAAGACCCTCTCTTACAAGATCCACCGCAATTTTAACGGCTGCTATGCCTGTACGCTTGCCTATACGGGTTTGCAGCATATACAGCTTGCCGTCCTCAAATGTAACCTCCATATCCTGCATATCTTTATAATGAGTTTCCAATGTATTTGCCACTTTTACAATATCCGTATACAATGCGGCAAGGTCGGGGTCTGCTTCCTTGGCAAGGTGGTTAATATCCGACGGGGTTCTTACACCTGCAACCACGTCCTCACCCTGAGCGTCTATAAGATATTCTCCAAAAAGAACCTTTTCTCCAGTTTTTGGATTTCGTGAAAACAGAACCGCCGTACCCGACTTGCTGCCTGTGTTGCCGAAAACCATTGACTGCACGTTTACTGCCGTACCCCAGTCGTAAGGAATATCGTTCATTTGACGGTAGAAGTTTGCCCTCGGGTTATCCCATGAGCGGAAAACAGCCATAATTGCCGCATAGAGCTGTTCCTTTGCGTCCTGCGGGAATGGCGAGCCGTGCTTTTCGTTATAAATTTTTTTAAACTTTGACGCAATTTTCTTAAAGTCCTCAGCGTCCAAATCCACATCATATTTTACGCCTTTTTCCGCCTTGTATTCATCAAGATACTGCTCAAAGTGGGACTTAGGCACGCCTATAACAACATCCGCAAACATCATTATAAATCTTCTGTAAGAGTCATAAGCAAAACGCTCGTTGTTGGATTTTTTCGCAAGTCCCACAACGGCTTTATCGTTTAAACCCAAATTAAGTACAGTATCCATCATACCCGGCATAGAGGCACGGGCGCCCGAACGAACGGATACAAGGAGAGGATTTTCAATATCTCCCAATTTTTTGCCTATCTTCTCCTCAAGCTTTGCAAGCGCCGTTTCCACCTGCTGTGTAATTTCTTCCGAAAGTGTTCCTGTTTTGCTGTATTCCATACAAGCATCGGTGGTTACGGTAAACCCCGGAGGTACGGGAAGATTTATAGACGCCATTTCGGCAAGGTTGGCGCCTTTACCGCCTAAAAGATTACGCATGGCGGCGTTACCCTCTTCAAACATATATACATACTTTTTTGCCATAAAACATCCTCCTTAACAGTAGGCTACTTCTAAAAATTATTGTTATGCCTTAATTTTTGGAAATACCGGAATAAATTTTTAAGAAACCGCAGATTAATCAGTCCTTCGCAGCTTTCGGACAAAATTTCCGTTGCTTTCGGCAGAGCCTGCCTTTGCCTTGGGTTGATACGAAAAATTTGCATTGAAATTTGCTTTGGCGAGTTAATCGGTATTTTCTTAATAAAAATGTTTGTTTATTGGATTTAATTATAACATACTCTTAGGAAAATGTAAACAAAATTATATAAAAAAGTATAATTTTTTTGGTAAAAGTGATGATTGGCAAAAAAATTGCTCAAATATATATTGTTTTACATTTCTAAAAATTGTATTTTGCGCATATTGGGTTTTGATTAATCTTTATAAATGCTGTATCTTTTATTTGTATGAAAGATACAGGTATTTGTAAATTAAATTTAAAGTATTTTTTTCCGTAAAATATCCGCAGGCTTTTTTGTTATATTCAAATAGATTAAAAAAGTCATTTTTGCTTAATACTTCTTTTTCTCCGCAGCAATCTTCGGCTTTGGCTCTTATATTTTCTATAAAGCTAAAATTGTCAACGAAAATATACACATTTTTTGTTTTGTCAATATCTTTTGGTATTAAGTCCGCATCATCGCCTGAAAGTATTAAAATTATATCCATAAGTATATTTATATCATAACAGAATTTTTCATTTGTCAAAATATTCTTTCCGGATTTTTGTTGAATATAAAAATTCAAAGCTGTTCTAAAAAGATTGCTTAATGAAAAACCCATATCCTCGGCAATGCAGTTTATAACCTTGCTTACACCTCTTTTGTAGCGTATACCCACATTTTCGTAAGTAAATTTGTTATATTTCAGCCGGATTTCCGCCGCTCTTTTTTTACCCTCTTCTGTTCTTTTAACAGTTGACATAAAAATTACCCCCTTGTTTTTTAAAAAAATTATTGACAAAGCTGTATAAATAAACTATAATAACACTATCAAGTTACGTTAAACGAACATAAAACACCGGTTTTCAATTATATTTATTTTAGCATATATCATCTATTATTACAATAACGGAGAATGTTTGAGCAAGTAATAATATAGCCTTCAGAGCTATCCTTTATATAAATAACAAAAAAGCTCTGCTGTCAAATGTATAAGAAAAACTTGAGATGCATGGCTGCCAAAGAATGGGGGTGGAAAATATATTTAAGATAATTAACGGATTTGAGTAAATATATTTTGTATTAAAAACAAATTTTTTGAGGAGGAAGAATTATGTTAAAGAAAATTAAGGAAAGAAACGGGCGGTTTCTTAAATCCGCAGTATGTAAAGCTGTATTTTGTGTTTTGGGAGCTTTTGTTATGACCTCCTGCGGAAATACAAGGGTTAATCTTGAAGATTACACGGATGTTGAGTTTTACGGCGGTGACGGTTACGGCAAGGCAAAGTTGAATTTTGACCGAAGCGAGCTTGTTAACCTGCTTACATACGACCCAAACAGCGATACGGTGAGTATTACTACGGAAATTGCGTTGGACGATTTAGATGTTGAGGTAAGCCCTAAAGAGGGGCTTAAAAACGGCGATATTGTTACAGTTACTTACACCTATCCCGAAAGCCTTGAAAAGCTTTTCAAGGTTAAGCTTTCGCCAAAAAGCGGAGGTTCCTTTACTAAGACGGTTGAGGGACTTGAAAAGGTTGGAACGATTGATTTGTTTGAAGATATTGAGTCTCAAATTACATTTAGCGACACAGCTCCTTTCACAAGCCTTCAGGTTGCAAATAATGATAAATTTCCAAATATCAGTTATATTCCCGATAAATCAGTCAATATATCCAATGGTGATGAAATTACCGTAACCGTTAAGGGCAGAGGCGGTTCCGGCGATTTTACACAGTTTTGTGTTGAAAATTTTAATGCTGTGCCCGAAAAGACGGAATACAAGTTTACCGTAAGCGGACTTGATTCTTATTTGGTTAAGCTTGATGACTTTTCCGCTGAGAATTTGGATATTTTAAAGAGCAAGGCACAGGAAATAATAAACTCCGCTTATGCAAGCTCCGAAAAGACCATTAACAGCAGTGAATATTTGGGCAGCTGCCTGCAGGTGGGGAAAACCGATGGAGTTTATACATCATCCCATAATAAGCTTTCACTTATTTATAAGTTTAATGAAACCAATAAGGACGGAGCCTTTGATGTTTATTATTATGTTATGTTTAAAGATGTAATTATACTTGCTGACGGAACGCTTGATGTAAATTATGATTTAAACACGGAAACAGCGGCTAAAAGCTGGATCAAAGATGAGTATTTTGAAACGGGTAATGACTATTGCGTAGGCTACAAAACTCTCGATCAGCTTTTAAATGATAAATTTATAGAGGAAGAGCAATATTATAATTACGAAACGGATTTGAACTAAAACCGTTTCGGCAGCATAATATGTATAATTAAGGAAACCCGCAAAGAGCCGCAGGTTTCCTTTTATAGCGGCAATTTTTAAATGTTTATTATTGTGCCTGTGCCGCCGCAGTTGGGGCATGGCTTCGCAAAGCATTGTTTTAAGGGTATGCCGACTTTTTTTCTTGTAAGCTCTATTAAACCCAAATTGGTAATGCCTGCCACGGAAACGGAAACGGGGTCTTTTTTTGCCTTTTCCGTTAAAAAGCTTAAAAGGTCTGCTTTATGGCTTTTGTCCGCCATATTTATAAAATCCGCAAGTATCATTCCGGAAATATTTCTTAAACGGAGCTGTTTAAGTATTTCCTCCGCCGCCTCCATATTGGTTTTAAAAACCGCTGTTTCGTGATCCTTTGTGTTGTTTTTGCCTGTGTTTACGTCTATAACCGTCATTGCTTCGGCAGACTCTATAATTATCCACCCTCCGCTTTTAAGCCAAACCTTTGGCTTCAGAGCTTTTTTCAGCTTGTCCTCAATAAAATATTCCCTGAAAACTGGTGTTTCCGAAGTATGCACCTTTGGTGTAAAAATGCCCTCGGGGTCTATATAAGTGCGGTAATTTTGCAAATTGTTTGTTACAATTTCTACTTCTTCATCTGCCGCAAACGCAGCTATTGCGGATAATGCTCTGACGGGACTTTTATACAGGCAGGCAGGGGATTTTTGGTGCTTTCCTTTGGCAATAATGCTTTCCAAGTCTGCTTTCAGCTTTTCCGTATCCTCTTTTATTTTGCTGTTTTCAGCAGTTTCAGCCTTTGTACGCAGAATAATGTCATAATGTGAAAGACCGAGGGAACGCAGCAGCTCTTTCAGCTCTTCCCTGCGTTTTGTATCGTTTATTTTTCGTGAAATGCGTATTTCTCCTTTGCCAAGCATTAATACGGCATAAGCGCCGCTTAATGAAAGAGCCGTTGTTACCGCGGCTCTTTTATTTTCTTCGGCATATTTTGTTATTTGAACGATTATTTCCTGCCCTGATTTTATTTTCAGCCTGTCGTTTTCCCAAAGTGAAAACTCCTTATTGTCTTTATAATATAAAAATACGTTTTTTTCATTTCCCAAATTTATAAAGGCAAAACCGCTTTTTAATATTCGCATAATTCTGCCAATGTAAATATCTCCTGCATTATAGCTTGCGGAGGGTATTGAGGGAATTACCTCAACAAGCTCTCCGTTTTCCGTCAATGCGGTTTTAATTATTTCGTCTTTAGCGTCTATTATTACTCTTTTCATAAAAATCCCCCGATTATATGCAAAACAAGTCTTATATTGTAAATTTTATATATGTAAAACGGATAACTTATATGTTACCCATTTATTTTAACACAGTAAAAGAAATTATACAACGCTTTATTAATTATAAAGTGTAAGAGGGTCGAAGGCAACTCCGTCTTTTTCCGTTGTAAAGTGCAGGTGTGGCCCCGTTGCCCAGCCGGTCATTCCCGAAAGAGCAACAACATCGCCCTGTTTTACAACATCGCCCTCCTTTGCAATGTGTTTTGAAAGATGAGCATACAAAACAGTTGTACCTACATCGGTTTGCAGCTTTATATAGTTGCCGTAGCTTTCAGACGTGCCTGCCGCAGTTATTTTTCCTGCCTGTGCCGCTTTTACGGGTGTGCCTTGGGGTACGGCTATATCCAGTCCGTTATGCACCTCCCCGTTTCCCGTTATAGGACTTGTCCTTTCACCAAAATAAGACGTTATTGTTCCCCCGTCCACAGGGAAGAGCCAAGGCTTAACACCGTCCGTCAGCTCAATACGAACGGTGTTTACTTGTTTTTTAGGCTGTTTTCCAGCTCCTTTTCCCTGTTAATTTCATCGGTAATATCCGGAGAAAGGTCGGAGTATACTTCATCGGAATTATCCGAAAAGGAAAGATTGGCAAACACCTCCGCCGCCCTTTTTTTAAAATCGTAAAGGCTTTGATTTTCGGAAATGGCGGTTTTTATTGTTTCCGTTATATTCTGTGCGGCGGACGAATTTATTTTGGATAAAAAAAGAAGCGCCGCAATAATTGTTATGCAAATATTCAGCCTGATTATAAAGCCGCTTCGCTCTGTTTTAGAGGTTCTGCTTGCAGTATGCCTGCGGTTTCTGTAGGCATTGGTATTTCTTAAAGGTATTCTGTGTTCGTTGCCGTTTTCCATTTTATTCCTCCGTCTTGGTATATTTTCTTATTATATATATATTTTAAGTATAATTGAAATATAACCAATTTTTTAAGGAATAAAACAGATTTAACCTCATAAGATTTAAGCAGGAGGCTGATACAAATGAATAAAACGGAAATGATAAAAAAGTATTTTAACAAAAGGACAAGCAGCGAAATTTTAAAAACAGATACAGAGGGCATTAATGAAATAAGAATACGCCGTGATAAACCCGTTATTTTAAAAAGCGCCGAAAAAGAGACCGTGTGCGGCTGTATTGTAAACAGTGATGAAATTGAAGAAATTTTGGGGAGAATGACGGAGTTTTCCGTTTATGCCTTTAACAACAGCATAAGGCAGGGTTTTATAACATTGCAGGGGGGTTACAGAGTTGGCATTGGGGGCAGGGCAGTTATAGACGGAGGCACAATTAAAACAATAAAAGATGTAACATCATTAAATATAAGAATACCCAAAAACATAAAAGGCTGCGGAAATGAGGCAGTAAGGCTTTATGAAAATGGCTTTAGAAATACCCTTATAGTATCTCCTCCCGGCTGCGGAAAAACCACACTGCTGAGGGATATTATAAGGCAGCTCAGCAACGGGGGATATACGGTTGGTGTTTGTGACGAAAGAGAGGAGCTTAACTGTTTTAACGACTTGGGACTGCGTACCGATGTTGTGGCAGGCTGCGGAAAGGCTGAGGGCATAAGCATACTTGTAAGGGGTCTTTCTCCCGATATTGTTGCGGCAGACGAGCTTGGAGACGGCAGGGATATTGCGGCAATAAGGGCGGCAGCCTATATGGGGGTGGGTATATTGTGTACAATTCATGGAGATGCTGTAAGGGAAGAGCTGAAGCCGTATTTTGACATTTTTATAATTCTTAAGCCCTTAAAGGGAAAAGGGGAAATAAGCGGCATTATAGATAAGGAGCTTTAATATATGCTTAAAATTACGGGAGTTTTTATAGTTATAATAAGTGCGTTTTTACTTGGAGAATATTTGGGACTTAAATATGAATTCAGAAGAAACCAGTTAAACGAATTTGGACTGGGAATAAGCTTTTTAAAAGGGGATATGGAGTTTAGTCTTTCCCCGCTGGCTGTTTGCGCAAAAAAAACAGGGCAAAGGCTTAAAAAACCCGTTGGGGATATTTTTGAAGAGTTTGCGGCAAGGCTTGATAATGGAGAAAATGTTAGCAAGGCGTGGAGTATGGCTATTGCCTGCGGTTTTGACGCTACATTTTTAAAGGCTGAGGACGTTGAGGCAATTTATCCGCTGGGTAAAATTTTTGAGGGTATGGAGAGCGAAAAGCAGGAACGGGGCATAAGGCTTGTTAAGGGATATATTAACGACAAGGTGAGAGAGCTTAACATAGAAATGGCAAAGGTAAGACGCTTATACAGGAGCTTTTCCGTTATATGCGGAATGTTTATTGCGATTATACTTTTTTAAGGAGGAGAAATATGGATATACAAATTGTTTTCAGAATAGCCGCTACAGGCATTTTAGTAGCGGTACTTAATCAGGTGCTTATAAGGGCAGGCAGAGAAGAACAGGCAATGATGACAACACTGGCAGGCTTGGTGGTTGTTTTATTTTGGCTGATTCAATACATAAGCAGGCTGTTTGAAGATATGCAGGTTATGTTTAAGCTGTAAGCCGAGGTGAGTCTTATGAATATTTACAGGATTGCCGCCGTGGGACTTATTGGAGCTGTTCTTTCCGTCACCTTAAAAAAGCAGTCGCCTGAAATTGCCATGGCTGTTTCCATAATAACCTCGGTAATTATTTTATGGAGCATTATTCCCGGTATTGGGGTTGTATTTGGACTTTTGGAAAGAATTGAAAAGCTTATGGGCGGAGAGAGCAGCTATGTTAAGCTTATAATTAAAATTGTGGGGGTTGCATACCTTTCCGCTTTTGGCGCAAAGGTTTGCGGCGACTTTGGAGAAAGCGCCATTGGCGAAAGAATTGAACTGGGAGGAAAGGTTATTATACTTATATTTTCAGTACCTGTTATTGAGGGACTGTTGGAGGTGCTGGAGGAGTTAATGCCGTAGCTGCTTATGAAAAAAATTTTGTTTTGTTTTGTGCTTTTTATGCTTTTTATGCCTTTATCCGTAAATGTTTTCGGAAATGATTTTGAAAAAAGCCTTGATGACTGCGATTTTAATTCCGTTGAGGACTATTTAAAAGAAAACGAAGGCATTGATATGGATTTTGGCGATATGGTATACAGTACCGTACAGGGTGACGGAAACAGTGTGTTTAAAAGGCTTTTAAGCATTGTGGGAGCAAAGGTAAGGGGAGAAACCTATAAAACCATAGGCGGATTAAGGTATATTATTGTTGCGGCGGTTTTGGGCGGATTTTTAAAAAATTTAACAAGCTCCTTTGGAGGTACGGATGCGGGGGAAACCGCCTTTTGGATAAACTATATGGTGGCTGTGGGTTTTGGTATGGGCGCTTTTTTACCTGTTATAGAAGAAACGGTAAGCTATTGCCAAAGCACAGCGGAGCTTTTAAAGGGCGGTTTGCCGCTTATTCTCACTGCCATAACGGCAAGCGGCAGTCCTGCAAGGGCATACGCCTATAACGGACTTGTTACCGCAAGCTGTGCAGCCATAGAGGGGGCGGCAGGTACATATTTGGCGCCTGTTTTAGGTCTGTGTGCCGTTATGAATGTTGTAAACAGACTGTCTGAGGAGGCAATGCTGGAAAAGCTGTATGCTACAGTTAAAAGGTGTATGGAATATTGCATAAAGATAACCGCTGCCGTATTTACATTTATAACCGGCTTAAACGGACTTGCCTCCGGCATAGGGGAAAACATTTTGCGTAAAGGCACAAAGGGCGTTATAAAAATGGTTCCCGTTGCCGGAGATATAATAAACGGAAGTGCGGATATGGGTTTTGCTGTTTTAAATTCCATTAAAAGCGGCATAGGCATTGTTTTTACGGGAGTGGTTATTGCTTTAAGCATTTTGCCTGTTTTAAGGGTAATGATAACGGCATGGACATTTAAAATTATTGCAGGCATTATAGAGCCTGTTACGGATAAAAGGACAGCAGCTTTTTTGGACGAGCTGGGGGAATTGGGACTGCTTGCTCTAAGTATTATGTTTTTAATCGGTTACATATTTATATTCGGTGTAATTATGTTTGCCGCTGTTACGATAGGGTGATGAAATGGACGGAATACGGGAATACATAAAAAGCATAGGCTATTATATTGTTTTTTCTTCTGCGGTAAAAATGCTTGTGCCAAACAAAAAAATGAGGGAATATGTAAATATGGTTTTGGGACTTATATTTATGGTGATTGTTTTAAACCCCATAAGCGGACTTATCAACACAGGCTTGCCAAGGCTTGAGGACTACATTATAAAAAGCGGCAGCGAGCTTGGAAAGAGCGCTTTTAATAACAGTGAGTATAAACAAAACGAAGATATAATAAATAAGGAATACAAGGAAATTTGCGAAAACAGAATAAAAGATATTTGCAATATGTATTTTGAAGAATGTGATGTGGAAATAAGCTTTAGCAAAGAGCGGGGAATTGAAAAGATTATAATATACGGAAAGGAGGTTGGAAAAGAACAGGAATGCAGGGAAATTTTAAAGGCAACCTATGGTATTGAAGATGACTGTATAATTATTTACGGCGAGGAGAGATAAGGTGGAATTTTTTAAAAAACTTTTTGAAAAAAAGGACAAAAAGGTGCTGATTAATTTATTTACTGCATTGGCGGTAGGTGTGGGACTTATTTTAATTGGCGGAATGTTTGACGGAAACAACAGCAAAGCGGAGAAAGAGACGGAAAAGGTTGCTCAAAAGGAAGAAAGCACAAAGGAAGAAGATGACGAAAAAAGGCTTGAAAGCATACTAAAAGGGGTGGAGGGGGTTGGAAGAGTGCAGGTTATGATAATGTACAAAAACTCCGGAGAGGACATTACCGCAGAGAATATTATAAAGGAAGAAAGCAAAAGCGAAAGTGAAAACAAATTAAAAGAAGAGCATAAAACACTTCTAACCGATGAAAATATGCCATATATTATTAGTAAAGAAAAGCCTGAAGTTGAGGGCATACTTATTAGCTGCGAAGGGGGAGGAAATGTTGAAGTAAAAAGCAAATTGATAAGCGCTTGCGAGGCGCTTTTCGGAATAGATGCAAACAAAATAGAAGTATTAAAAATGGGAGGGCAAAAAGAATGATAAACATCAAAAAAAATCAAATAATAATTACCGCATTGGCGGCAATGGTGGCAGTTGCGGGATATTTAAGCTACATAGACAACAAATCCTTAGAGCCTGAGAGCCTTGTTTTTAACGAAAACGGGGAGCTTGTGGAATATAATGAGGAGGACTTGGAGGCAAGCGGAGATATTGCTTATGATGATAATCCGGAAATAAGTATGGAGGAGGGTGACGGCGCTGTTGCCGCCGCATCTGACAGCACGGAAAACAAAACGGAAGAGCCGTCTGCATCCACCGGGGGCGGCACGGCAGCGGCAGACAGCGAAGCAGGCAAGGCTGTTTTTGTAAATGCCTCAGGAGATACATCTTATTTTTTGCAGGCAAAGTTAGACAGAGAGCAGGCAAGGGCAAAGCAGAAGGATATTTTAACTGAAATGCTTTCTGACGAAAATTTGGATACGGCTAAAAAAGAGGAATGTGCGGATAATATGCTTGAAATTCAAAAAAGAATTGAAAAGGAAACCGCTGCGGAAAGTATGATTGAGGCAAAGGGCTTTAGCGAGGCCTATGTGAGAATTGATGATGATACGGTAGATGTGGTTGTTTCCAAAACAGAGCTTACAAGCAGCGAGGTGGCTCAAATTCAGGATATTGTAAAGCGTAAAACAGGGATTGATGTTAAAAATATAAGAATATCCCCAATGAAAGCGGAACAAAATTAA
>CAYMAA010000002.1:0-54919 GCA_964388305.1 uncultured Lachnospiraceae bacterium
TGTCTTAACGGAATAAAGGGTGAGGTTATTGCGGAAACCGAAATGAGGGGTTATAGGTCTGCCCTTGAACGCTCCGCTTTAAACTCAGCCATAGATATGGAAATTTTAAATGCGATGATAGGCGCTATTGATGACAATATTGAGGAACTTAATAAATTTTATGTAAAAAAGGCAAAAATGTTAGGGCATAAGGGTTTGCTGCCTTTTTATGACCTTTTTGCGCCTGTTGGCGAAAGCGAGCTGAAATTTACTTTTGACGAAGCAAGAGAATTTATTGAGGGGGCTTACGGTAGCTTTTCCGCAGAAATGAAAAATCATGCAATAAGGGCGTTTGAAAACAGATGGATAGACGCATCTCCAAGACGAGGCAAGGTGGGCGGTGCATACTGCGAGTATATTAAGGACATTGAGGAAAGCAGAATACTTATGAATTTTTCGGGTAATTTTGAAGATATAATTACTCTTGCCCATGAGCTGGGTCATGGGTATCATAACAGAATACTCAAAACCCAAACTCCCATAAATTCCGACTATCCTATGCCTTTGGCTGAAACTGCCTCCACAATGGGAGAAAACATTGCCTTTAAGTATGCTGAAAGCGTTTTGCCGAAAGAAGCGCTTGTTACCGTAAGGGAGAGCAGACTTTCAGGCGAGCTGCAAAGCATTTGCGATATATATTCCAGATATTTGTTTGAGGACAGCTTTTTTAATGAAAGAACGGCAGGAAGCTTAAGCGCAGATGAAATTTGCGGACTTATGATTAATGCACAGAAAAAAGCCTATAGCGGAGGACTTGACCCGAATGTGCTTCACCCGTATATGTGGCTTTGCAAACCTCATTATTATGATGCCGATTTTAATTATTATAACTATCCCTATGCTTTTGGAGATTTGTTTGCAAGAAGTCTTTTTGCGATGTATGAGGAGCAGGGAGATAGGTTTATACCAAAATATGATGAATTGTTAAGCTGCTGCGGAAAGATGAGCGTTAGAGATGTGGGTAAAATTGCGGGAATAGATTTTGCTGATAAAAATTTTTGGAAAATGGGCATAAACAAAGTAATTGAGGATATTAAGAAGCTGTAAAAACACTGCGTTGTAACCAAGCGCTAAGGCTTGCGGCGGAGGGAGGGCGGCGGCGTTAGCCGCCGCCCTCCCTCCGCCCTCGCCCTCCCCCAACGGGGCGGCGCTTGGGTGTGCGGTGCGTAGCACCGTACGCCCAAGTGCCGAGCAGTCCTTAATCAGTTAATCTATTTGCAGAATTGCTTTAATTGAATCGGGCAAGTCCGACATATCGCATATAAAGTAAGAATTAGTATAATCATAATTATAATTATATATCTCTAATTCGTAATTTAATCCGCCATTATAATTTTTCATTCTGCATAGCATACTGCCTTGCGTATATGGATATATTTCAGCTATTTTTTCAGACTCGCTAATTTCTGTCACTAAACCATCGGGGTAATCTAAGGTTGAATAAATCTCAAACTTGATTTTTGTTATGTTGTCTATAATTTCCTGTTCACTCATAAATGTGTAGCCAATCTTTTCAAGCTCAGCTATTGTATTTTCATAAGACGGATAAATATATACATTTGCCGCATGATAATTTTCTTCCGATACAAAATAAGCGGTTCTGTTGTTTTCTGTCCATTCACGCTTATACAGTGATGCGGTGTATAGCTCTACACTTGCAAGGGGCGCTGTTTCGGATATTGTTTTGTAATCCGTGCTGTCCAAATCCTTATCCAGTGCGTTAAATAATGCTTCGGACTGCTCTTCCGTTAATGAAAATGAGTCTGTTTCGTTGTTGGATAATACTCCGTTTACATCAATGGATTTTATATCCCCGGGCGCAAGATTATAAAAACTGCACCATAAGCCATGCTTGTAGTCCCTATTATTCATAAGCTCGGTTAAAACAGGCTCACATTCCGATACTGCGGCTTTATATTGTCTGTAATAGGTTCTGCCGCTTTTAAGCGTACATTTCACCTTAACGTATGTTGTATTTTCACCTGCATACACTAAGTTAAAACGGCTATATGAAGGCACTTTGTAGGGCGCCGAAAAAGCTTCAAGAGCATTTGCCGCAAGCTCTCCGTCCGTTATACTCATATTGTTAAGCGTAAATTCATCGTTATAAACTCTGTCAAAATATCTTTCTTCTTCCTCCGTGCTGTTTTCTGTTTTTCCGTCAAAGTAATCCTTCGGCAATTCTTCATAATATTGCTCGTCATTTTCAAAATTAGCTATTGAAAAGGCAACGGAGCTTATATTGTTTTTGTTTGGAACGAAAGTGTTGTATGCCGTTATGCAGCATACTGTAACAACGGATATAGCCAAGGACGCCCCAACGGAAACAATTAGCCACCGCTTCCCCTTAAAAACTGCCGAAAAATCAAAATAAAATATAATTTGTATTATAAGTGAGCTGACAGCCGTAAGCGCTACAAATGAAACGCAGAAAAACAGATTGTTAATCTCTCCGAATATTCCATATAAAAACAGTGCGCCAACATAACCGCATATAATTGAAAATATAATTCTCAACGGTATTATTGTATACTTAAAAGCAAGAGCTTTTTCTGTAGCCTCCGACGGACGCAGCTTAACAAGCGCAAAGCTTACGGCTGTAAATGCGGCGGCTATGGCAAGCATTATTACAAAGGGTTTTAAACTGTCCGAAAAAACGGCAGACCCCAAATAATATACGGGAGAGGCTTTAAGCATATAAGCTGTTTCCCTTAAATAATAGGTTTCAAAAAATATTTTAAACCATATAATCTTTAAATAATACAATGCCGGAATTATAAAAGAAAATATTGCGGCAAGAACAAAATGAGTTATTATATTTGCCGTAAGTATACCTGCGCATACAAAAATTGAGTATAAAAACACAAAGCCTGCGGCAGAGCATACAAAGCCTTCAAGCGCCTCCAGCAAAACATCCGGGCATAAAACACCTAAATGTGCAGAGCCGAATATCATAAGCAGAAAGGATACTCCGTAGGCAAACAGAAATATAATTATTCCGCTTAAATATTTAACCGCAAAAACAGTTGTTTTTGTAAATGGCTGACTTTGGTAAAAATCCGTTCTTTTTTTGTTGTGCATATAGTTGCACACAAGAAGTGACAACAACCCCGAAAGTATGCACACTGCGGCGGCGGAAAATCCGTTAAAGCCAATATATCTTATTGCGTAATCAAACAATGTCGCTTTCGCCGGTTTATAGTATTCTATTTTTTGGGAAAGGCTTGCGTAATATGTTAAAAATCGTTCAAATACGAGAAAAAGAACGGCAAGTATGCCATAGCCCGTACTGAGCCGCAATTCTTTTTTAAGTAATTTTAAAAAGGGTTTCATTTCAATACCTCCTTATAAAATAATTTCTTTTACAGAGTAGCCTGCGGATTCCGCCTCGCTTATAAAAATTTCTTCAAGAGAAAGAGGAAGAATTTCATAAAATACGGGAGAAATTGCTTTAGCCGCCGTTTCCGCCGCATCTGCTGTGCTGTTTAAAATTAAAGTGTTAAGACTGCCCCTTGCGGTATGGCTGTAAATTTTAAAGCCTGAAAAAGCCGTGTCTATGCTGCCGCTCTCTGAGGGGACAATCTGAATTTTACATATATTAAGCTTTAAATCCGTAAGGCTGTCGGAAAGCAGAACACCGCCCTCGTGAAGATAGGCAATATTGTCGCATATATCCTCCAACTCTCTTAAATTGTGAGATGCTATAATCGGGGTTAATCCTCGGCTTTCCATATCCGATGCAAAAAGGCTTTTTACAGCCTGCCGCATTACAGGGTCCAAGCCGTCAAAGGTTTCGTCGCAAAATATATATTTTGTGCCTGAGCATATTGCGGCAAGTATTGAAACCTGTCTTTTCATACCCTTTGAAAATGTGGATATTTTACGCTTTGGGTTTAAATTAAATTTATTTGTAAGAGCTAAAAAACGCTCCATATTAAACTGCGGATAAACGGCGGCATAATATGCGGCAATGGATTTTGGCGTTGCTCCGCTGAAAAAGTAAGCCTCATCGGGTATAAAGAAAAAATTTTGCTTTGCTGATGGCTTTTCAAAAACCGGAGAGCCGTCAATTTCCACTGTGCCTTCGTCCTGCTTTAATATGCCTGCCATTATACGCAGCAGGGTGCTTTTGCCTGCGCCGTTTGTGCCTATAAGTCCAAAAACGGCGGAATTTGCTATTGTAAAGCTAACATTTGAAAGAGCCTGTACCGTATCAAACCTTTTTGAAATATTCGTTATTTTAATCATTATATACCTCCTCTGTTATTTGTTTTGCCAAGGCAAGCACCTTGCTTTTGGAAAAGCCTGCCTGCCTGCCCTCGGCTATGGCGGCTTTTAGTGTTTTATAATAGTCGGTTTCCTTAAGTGAAACAACAACGTCCTTTGGAGCAACAAAACAGCCTTTGCCTTTTACGGTAAAAATAAACCCCTCGCTTTCAAGCTGATGATAAGCTCTTGCTATTGTGTTTGGTGTTATGGAAAGCTCCACGGCAAGCGCTCTTACGGAGGGAAGCTGAGAATCCGACGGGAGTACCCCTATAAAAATCAGTTTTTTCAGCTTATCCGTTACCTGCTCAAACAAGGGCCGTTTATCCTTATAGTCTATTGTAATCAAAACAATTCACCTCCCTGCAAGTGTAATAACTGTATTAAGTGAGTTAATACAGTTATTATAGCATTGACATTATGTTTTGTCAATGTATTTTTTCAAAAAAAATCTCCCTAAAGCTAATTGCTTTAAGGAGAAATATTTAGGTGTGTACTTATTTGTATTAATCAAAGTTTCTTCTCTGAGATGACAATATATTTAGTTTTACCAAAAAATCCTGTTTATTCTTTTTAACAACAACATCTAAAATAATGCCTATTGCAAAGGATAATACACCTATAATCGCAAAACATAACGAAAGTAAAAGCGTAGGAAACCGTGGAACAAGATGTGTTGAAAAGTATTCTGCCAAAATCGGTATAAATGTTATGGCGGCACAAGCTATAAAAAATGCGGATATTGTGCCGAAAAACAGCATTGGGCGGTACTCCTTAAACATTACGGCAATAGTTTTTAAAACCTTTATGCCGTCACTGAATGTATTAAGCTTGCTAACACTGCCCTCGGGTCTGTCCCTGAAATTTATGGGGATTTCCTTTAAATTAAATTTTTTATCCAATGCGTTTATTGTCATTTCCGTTTCAATTTCAAACCCTCCTGAAACTATGGGCATCATTTTTACAAAGTCATAGCTAAAGGCACGGTAGCCTGTCATAATATCCTTTACATTGCTTTTAAACAATCCGTTTATAAGGCTTCTTACAAGCTTATTGCCAAAGCCGTGAAACATTCTTTTGTTTTCCCGAAAATAGGTTGAAGAAAGTCTGTCGCCTATTACCATATCGAAGCCTTCATTAAGCACAAGGTCTGCCATTTCTCTTGCGTGTTCCGCAGGGTAGGTGTCATCACCGTCCGTCATAATGTAGCAGTCAGCGTCTATCCGGCGGAACATACTGCGCACAACATTGCCCTTGCCCTGACGGTATTCCTTTCTTACAACAACTCTCTCCCCCAAGGACGAGGCTATTTCATAGGTTCTGTCCGTTGAGTTATTATCGTAAACATAAATGGTTGCTTCGGGCAGAGCCTTCATAAAATCCTCCGCCACCTTTTTAACTGTTTTTTCTTCGTTATAGCATGGTATAAGAACCGCTATGCTTCTGTCATTCATAAATACCTCCTTAAAAATTACATATAAAATGCCAATGCGGATTCAATGGAATAATAAAAATCAGGATTGGTATAGTCTGTTGATAAATCTCCCTGAACAAATACTGTTGCGGCGTCATAAAACAGGCATACAACACAAAGGAGGGATAATACAAACAGAAATCTCTTTCCGCTGTGGTTTTCCAAAAACGCAAATACAACAAATGCGGCGGCTATCAGCATTAAAAATGTATAGTCCATATAATATCTGTACAATATGCCTGCCATTTGAGTATCTGCCATGGCTATTATTATAGAAAACAGCGCGGAACAAATTACAAAGGCATATACTCCTTTATTTTTTAGGCTTGTTTTTGCATATTTTATTAGAAGAATAAGCCAAAGGAAAGGCTTTGTGGCAAATATACCCCCAAGCATCATTTCACTTATGGTAGTACCCATATAGTTGTTTGCAAGATTACACCCTGTTATAAACGGGAACCTTGCGTAGGTTACGGGCAGCTGTAAAAAGTAGCAGAATATACCCAGCGGAACTCTTCCAAGGCTTATGCCTCTTTTTGTCATATCGTTGGTGGTAAGGTTATAGTTTGCGCCAAAGTCGAAAACGGAGTCAAAGCGAATATAATTATACCACATTACAACAGCGGCAACAATTACATAAGGCAGTACAAAAACGAGGGTTTCCTGCCATGCTTTTTTTGAAAACAGCTCTCTTTCCTTAAACACCTTATTCCAAAAAAGAGGAACGGCAAGGAAGGACGCAAGCAAAAGCTGAGGACGGCAGCCTGCGACAAGAGCCATACACAAAGAGCCTGCCAAAAGCCGTATGCACCGCCAAGCCTTTTTTGAGCTTGTAAGGGAGCTTATCCAAAAATATAGCCCCATTGTACTGAGAGTAAGCCCCATTGTTATGGGCATGGCATAAAGGTCTGCCTTACGCACTGCGAATATTATTCCGCTTGAAAATGTAAGCACCTGCGCAATTAAAACAAAGCTTACAAAGGGTATGTTTTTAAACCGCTTTTTGACGGCGGCATTTAAAAGCAGGTATACAAATATCATATAAATTACAAGATTTATAAACACTCCCATGTGGGTGGAAAAGTCCGTGCCTGTTATTACCTTATACGGAAGATAATACACAAGAACGGGGAGAGCGCCGAAGTATACATAATACTTTCCGTTATAATAGGCATGGTCCCATTTAATGCCTGTGCCGTTTTCCGACATAACCCTGTCACGTTCGTTTTTATCGTAGGGGTTTTCCATATCTATAAGAGCCTGAGGAGGCTCTTCGCTTATTAAATAGGGTTTGCCCTCCAAAAATGAGTCTGCCAGCTCGGCATACTGTTTATGGTGGTCAATTTCCGTATTAATAAATTTCGGATTGGAAAAAAGCACTGCCGCACTAAGGCATATATTTAAAACAACAATTAAGGCAAGCGCCAAAAGCTGACGTTTACTGCCGCTGCGGCGTTGTATATTATATACGGGACTTCCGCATCTGAGCATATACAAAAGGGCAAGCGCCAAAAACAGAACAAGCACACGCAGTGGTTTAACCGAAAAAGGCACCTGTTTATTCAGTGTAATTGCATTAAGCGCCAATGTTTGATTATCCGAGCTGTTAAAGGTAAGCTTAACCTTAGTGCTTTTTCCTGCGGTATGAAGCTTAATATATTTGGTGCGCTCAACATTATACACAACATATCTTTCGGGCATATTCATATATTGGGCATTGGCTTCGTCCGTTACGCTTAAATTTACCTGAACACGCTGAAAGTCCCAATTTATGCCGTTACGCATTGCGTTTTTGGTATTTCGTTTATCCCGTATGTCTATAAAAATATTATTTATTTTTTCATCTATATTGTCAAACTCTATCCATTTTTCTCCGCTGCTGTTTATTGATATTTCGTTATTGCCTTTAAACTCCACCCCGGAGCCGTATTTAAAATCCGTAAGCTGAGTGGGTTTATAGCCTATTCCTTCAAAAAAGCGGAAATTAAAAAGAGCGATCTCCAAAAAAATTACAACAGCAAGTATAATTAAATATGGCTTAAAGCGGTTAATTTTAGTTTTAGGTTTCATTGCCGTAGCCTCCCTGTATAAATTATTAATTTATCATAGTTATTTCCAAAACTCAAACAATTTTGAAACGTCATAAAATGTTTGAGGATAATATTTTTGAGGAAACGCCTGATTAAATATAAACATAAAGTTTACAATTAATGCCGATGCCATTGAAAATATCATAAAAATCACAAAAAGCCGTTTAATTGTTGCGTTTTTTGTTTTTGTATACAAAAAGAACAGTATTACATAAGCGCCTATTATAATTTCCCAATTTATATCTGCGCTGTAGCGTACCGCATAGCCGCTTTCCCACACGGAGCAGACTATTATAAAGGGCATTACAACGCAGGGCAGTCCAACCAAAAGGGCATTTTTAAGTCTATCCTTTATATCAGCCAAAGCATAAGCCTTTTTTGAAAAAATATATCCGAAAACAGGGAGCGCGGCAAAAAGCACACCCGGAGCTATGCCCGACTGCAAATCCGCAAAATAGTAGCCGTTTATATCAAACCTTGCCAGCTTATGAGTAAACATGGGGAATGACATATTAAAGGCAGGGGGCGCAAAAAGGTAGTTATATATGCCTATTAACAAAAAACGCAAATGGAATGCGGAATGTATAAAGTCATTTATTGTTAATGAGTACTTTATGCCAAAGTTTAGGGGAGAGCCAAACCTTAAATAATTATATGCCATTTGAACAATGCCGAAAAAGGCAAGAGGTGCGGAGGCGCAAAGTGTGTAGGCAATACGTCTGCCCTTTTGCACATATTTTAAGCCGAACACATAAAACAGGCAGGCGGCAATGGCATAGAGCGCCGCTGTTGGGCGGCAAAGCACCGCAAGGGCAAAAAGCAGTGACGATAGAGCTGTTTTTACAAGCGATATTTTTTTAGGGCATTTTTCCGCAAAGCCTGCCGAGAACAAAAGGAGAGCCGCTCCGCAAAGGCAGGCAAAGCACGATGACACGGCTATTTCATAAAACTTTGGTCTGCCTGCGGAGTACCATATTCCGCAGGCGCAAAGGAGTATTGCAAGACCGCTTACTGCCGCATTTACGGGAATGGCGCTGAATCGTTTTTCTATGAGTTTTATATAGGCAAGGCTTAAAAGGATTATGCCGGCGGCGGTGAAAAGCAAAACAGCAATTTCCGTAGGGAAGTAACAGCCTGTTATAATGTGGTAGGGCAAAAACAGGCAAATTACGGGAGCTATGCCATAGTAGGAGTAGTATTTGCCGTTGTAAAGAAGATGATCCCACAAATATTCAGTATCTGTTTGCAGCCTTGCGCTCCAATCGTAGGGGTTTTCAAGCTCCAAAAGCTCTTTGGGCGGAGCTTCTTCAAGGCTCAAGCGTCCCTTTTCAAACATATCCGTCAGTTCTTGCGTTATTTGGTCACCGCTTTGGGAGGCCATTTTTTCCGCAAGTATATTAAAGCCGTAAATATGGCTGTGCCGTGCCACAATGGCTATGGCGGCGCTTACGGCAATGGCTGTAAGCACAATGCAAATATAATTGCAAAGTCCTGTATGCTCATTATAAGGACTGTTCATTTTTTTTGTATATAAAAGAGCCCATATAAATGATGAGAAAATCACTATAAAAATAAATCGCAGCGGATATATTTTAAAGGGTACGGGTACGTTTGCGGTTATGCCATTAATTTTAACGGAGTCCTTAGAGCCTTCGAGAGTGTATTTTATACGCAGATTTTTTACATTTCCCGAAAACTCGCAGGGGATTGTATTTGTTGCGTTTCTGTCTTTAATTATTGTTGCTTTTGCAATATTTTGGCGGTAGGAGGCGTTTGTTTCATCGGAAATATCCAATATTACATTTACATTTGAAGTATTTTTGAGAAATTCAACATCAATATACAATGTATTTATTGGCATATTTACATTTTCAAATGTGACAGCAGCTTCATTTTTACCGTTTATTGTTATTGTATTGTCCTTTTCGTTATATAAGCAAGACGGGTTTTTGCCGCTTAAACAGGTAATTTCACCGTTTTTTAAATTAAGAGAGCAGGGTGATGAATTATACTGTATATTTGCCCACGCGTTTATGTTAAAAAGGGTTACTTCCAATAAAAATGCCGCAAAAACTGCTTTTTTTGCAAATTTAACAAGCCTTGGACTTATTTTTTCGGGAATATTAATAAGCTCGGGCAATTGGAGAAGAAATATTACAGCGGCAGAAAACAAAAATTGGGGTTTGGGATATTTTAAGGCGATAATACACGAGAGCAGAAACAAAACCCTGTTTAAAGCAAAGGCGATATTATTGCTTTTTGGAGTTTTGAAAATCTCATCTTTTTTTACGGAAAATATTGCGGAAACAACAACCGCAATTATTTCACACCCAAACAATAAAACGTCGCTATTCATAAAAATCTTCTCCGTTAATTGTGTTAAGGAAGCGCCGGTTAGTCCGCTGAACCAAATTCTATCCGAAGTATGATAAGAATTGATTAAGCGGCGGTTTCTTAAGGTTATTATAACATAATAAGGTAAAAAGTCAACAAAAACAGGAAATATAGTCATAAACGGAACAACTATAAAAGCCGGTACAAATCAAGAAAACACTTAATGAAAATATTTACGGTATGGGAGCTTATCAGGCTAAAGCGGTTTTTGCGCAAAAATACCCCCAATCATAATAGCTTGATGATTGGGGGCGGAATTTTATTTATTATGCTTTTTCAGCTTGTTTTTTAATTGCGTTAAAGCCTTCGCCCGCAAGTACTATTGCGAGAACTACAAGGAAGAAAGCTATTACGGCTCTTACGCCGCACCAAAAGGCTTCATCGCCGCCTGCAAGCATTTTACCTCCATCGGTAAAAATTGTTTGAATAAGCGCCACAACCGTTACTATAAGCATAAATATCATAGGCAGGAAGAGCATTTTGTTGTTTTTGCCCTCTTTGCCAAGCCAAACCGCTACCGCCAAAAGAGCGAGAGCCGCAAGGAGCTGATTTGATGCTCCGAAAAGCGCCCAGATTTTAGCATATCCCGTAAGACCTAAGGCAATGCCCAAAACTACGGAAATTAATGTGGCAACAAAGGGATTTGCGAGAACTCTCTTATAGCCTGTAACGTCCTTATAGGTTTGACCGGCATCCAGCCAAAACTCCTGGAACATATATCTGGAAAGCCTTGTGGCGGTATCCAGTGATGTTAAGCAGAATACGGAAACGGCAAGTACAAGGAGTGAGTAAGCCGTGCCGTAGCAGCCCTCAAGACCGGGGAGAGTGCTTAACATTTGAGCAATACCCCCTGCAAAAACCTTTGTGGGAACAAATGCAAGGTCGCCTGCCTTAACCGTGTTCCAAACATAGCCTATTGCGCAAAGAGAAATTATTGCAAGAGCGCACTCTATAAGCATTGAGCCGTAGGCAATGGGAAGAGCCTGCTTTTCGTTATCCAGCTGTTTAGAGGTTGTGCCCGATGAAATAAGGGAATGGAAGCCTGAAATTGCGCCGCAGGCTATTGTTACGAAAAGCGCAGGGAAAAGATAACCCAAGTTTGCGCTTCCATGAAGAGCATCTACGGAGAGGGTATCCTTAATGCCTGTAAACGCAGGCACATCAATGTTGGGGTGAGCGCCTATAATGCCAACTACTGCAAGCAGCATAAGTGCATAAAGCAGGAACGAGCTTAAATAATCTCTCGGCTGAAGAAGAATCCAAACGGGAGTTACGGAAGCTATAAGAATATAGATGCCCACAATAATCATCCAAGTTGTGTTGGATAAATATATGGGGTGCCAGTTGATGCCTATAATAAGGCAAACAATAATTGCTATTATACCAATTACCGAGCTAAGCACAAGGTTTACGTTTTTTCTGTAAACAAAGTAGCCGAAAGCAACGGATATAATTATAAAAAGAATTGAAACCATTGCTGTTGTTGCGTTTGCGGAGCTTGCGGCAGTATCTACCGCGCCTGTTTCAGTAAAGGTTGCGCAGAATGTGCTTGCAACTATTGAGCCAAAGGCGGCTATTACAAGAATAAGAGCAAGGTATGAGAAGATTATAAAAAGCCTTTTAGCTCTTTTGCCTATTGATGATGCAATAACCTCGCCTATGGATGCTCCGTCGTGACGGATCGACGCAAAAAGCGCACCGAAATCGTGTACGGCGCCTATAAAAATACCGCCTATAAGTACCCAAAGCATTACGGGAACCCAGCCGAAAACCGCCGCCTGTATAGGGCCGTTAATAGGGCCTGCGCCTGCTATTGATGAAAAATGGTGTCCCATAAGCACAGGCGCTTTTGCGGGCATATAGTCTATGCCGTCCTGCTTTGTATGGGCAGGTGTTTCTCTGTTAGGGTCAATGCCCCATGTTTTGGCAAGCCATCTGCCGTAAAAAAGATAGCCTGCAATTAAGACAGCTATTCCTACAACTAAAAGAATAACGCTATTCATAATGTTTCCTCCTTAAAAAATTATAATTTTTTTACAAATTTTGAACACTTTTTGCCCGAACGGTTGCTGAATGTGGCTTTGTCCTCTGCTCTTACCGCAAAGGTGCGGAAGTCCGCCCAGCCGTTAAGGGAAAACTTGTAGCTTTTATAGTGTTTGGATTTTTTCAGGAGTTTGATTGCTTCTTTTGTAAAATCGTCGCACACAAAAACCGCAGTAATATAGGTGTACATATGACCCGGCTTAGGGTCTACAAGAGAAAAACCCTCCGCACAGGCAAATGCCTCGCACCGCTTAAAGAGATTTTCGGTAAAATGCTCGGCGGAAAAAACGTAAACATACTCATGGCAGTCAGCCTCCCATAATTTGGCGTTTTTTACAAGAACATATTTTGAGTTATGTATATGAAAATCGCATCTTGCAACAAGCTCTGCCGGTTCATCCGCCCTTGGGTGAATATTAAAGTAGGGTTTATAGCTGTCCAAAATTTTATTTACGGTTTCTTCACGGGTCATTTTATTCATCTCCAAAGTATATCACTTATATTTTACACCCTTTATGATATTTTGCAACAGTTTTCCAAAAAAAAACTGACTTTTTTTGAAGCTTTTTTACAAGTGCTTGTGAAAATGACTGTGGTCACCGCCGCAGGAGCAGCTGCTGTCGTGATGGCGGTCATCACCGCAGGAGCAGCTTTGACCATGGCTGTGATAACCTGCATAATCGGCATATTTTTCAAAATTCTCCATATTTTCAACCACATCTAAAACAGCGGCATAAATTGAATTTACGGATTTTGAGTCTGCCCTTTCAGCCATTGAAACAACATAATCCACAACCTCGCCGGGACTGTAAGGGCAGTAAATATTTGATATAAGCCTTTGCCTTAAGCGTTTTTTTGTATATGGAGTAAAGGCGTTTATGGAGTTTTCAAATTTTTCAACAAGCTGTGCAATAAAATTTTCATTATTAAGAGCAATGGTTTGATCCTTTTCTGTGCCTAAACAGAGAACGGCGTTTTCCGCTTCTTCATAATACAAATTTGTTATGCTTGTATATATTTTGTACAAGTGCATTATTTGTTCATTGCTTTGAATTGCGGAAAGTATGACTTTAATATGGGAGGTGACTTTATCCTCGGAGTATTTTTCCAAGGACTTATCCAGTTTATCCGCAGCTTCGTTGTATATTCCGTCTTTTATATCCGCTTCCGCCTCATCAATAGGGCGCAGGGACGCATACTTTATTGAAGAGAAGAACAAATCCTTTAAAATCAAATCGCCTTCCGTGGAAAAGTCTATATCGTAACCGTAAAGAGAAAGTATGAGCATATAGTTAATATCGTTATAAAGTGATGAGATATAGTCTGTATATTCGGCAATCAGGCTGTATGAGGAACACACATCATCGTTAAGGCTTTTAAGTTCATCTTCGGGCATATCGGAGAGCTTGTTTTCAACAGTCTTGTTATAAAGGGCAAAAAGCTCGGGAAATGCTTGGGAAAGCTCATCAAATGTAAATGGCAGGATCTCGGAGGATATTTTATTTACGAGAAATTCTGCCTGTGACTTTGAAGCATCAGGCACAAATTCTTTTGCAAAGGATTCCTTTACATAGTCCTCAAAATTATGCTTTGTTAAAGCGCATGGCAAAGCGCCCATAATCTCTCTTAGCGCCACAGACAGCTTATAATCATCTTTAATTGTAAGAATTTTTTTGCAAAGCAGATCCTCCACGTCCTTATATGTCAGGCTTGATGGTATGGCGGCGAACTCTCTTGCCCGCAGCTCATCCTCAATTATGTTATTTGCCATGGTATGGAAGTTATCCGCCAAATAAGCGGACTTGGCTGTTTCAAGCGCCTGCTTTTTAAGCTCAATAAGGGATTTTATAAAATCATCTCTATGGGAATCGCTGTTTTTTAAAAGCTCCGCAAAAACAGGCATCTTTGCCATAACCTGTTCTTTAAGGGCGGTATATGAGGCAGGCTTTGGAATAGGCTCTTCGTAAATTGTAATATCTGTTATAAGGTTAAGCAAACATACTTTTAGGTATAGCTTTATATCCGAAGTTATATAATTAGTAATTTTATTAATATTCATTTTTTGCTCCTTATGGGAATGAAAAGCGGTTTGCCAATAAAGACAAACCGCATAATATCATAGTGATTGTAAGGTTTTTTTAACTGTTTCGCTTACTGCTTTGCCATCGGCAACACCTTTGGTTTTTTTGGTAACAATTGCCATAACCTTGCCCATATCACGCATTGTTTGCGCATTTGTAAGCTTTACGGCATCATTTACGATTTTTTGAATTTCATCGGCAGTAAGCTGTTCCGGAAGGTAAGATTTTAAAATATCGATTTTACGGTTAATCTCGTTCAACCTGTCGGCTCTGCCGCTTTTTTCATAGTCCGGCAGTACATCGTTAAGCTTTTTAAGCTCCCTTGAGATTACGGCTGTAACACCTGCATCGTCCTGTTCCTGTTTAGTATCCTTTTCTGCCTGAAGAACACCTGCGCGCACTATTTGCACAATTTCCTTTTTGGCAGTATCTTTAGATTTCATTGCGGATTTAAGGTCGTTAAAAAGCTGTTCCTTTAAAGACATAAAATCATCCCTTTTATATTACTGATCAATTATACTTGCGCTTTCTTGCTGCCTCAGACTTCTTTTTACGCTTAACACTTGGCTTATCGTAATGTTCTCTTTTACGAACTTCACCAATAATACCCGCTTTTGCACAGTTTCTTTTAAAGCGGCGAAGAGCGCTGTCCAAGGATTCATTTTCTTTTACTCTTACTTCTGACAATATCTTTCCCTCCCTCCGGTTACAAATAAAGTGGAGTTAAATACGGCAAAACCTTACCAAGAAACAATATATGAGCATATAATGCACTTAAACCGATTTAACATACACTACAAAATTATACACAAAAAACGGTCAATCGTCAACTGTTTTTTATGATTTTTTTTATTTTCCAATATGGAACAATAATAAATTGCCCGCCGTTATTATTCTTCAAATTCTATAGGTTTAAACATTTGTACAGCAAGAGGCGCAAGCTTAAACGCTAAAGAGTTTTCCTTGCCTAAGATATTATCCGGAACGGAGTCTATAGGTTCTTTATTAACAACGCCGCTTCCGCCGTATTTTTCGTCATCGCTGTTAATAATTTCCTGCCATTTGCCCGCAAAAGGCACTGCTGTTTTATAGTCGAAATAGGTGCTTGGCGTAAAGTTGCATACAACCAGTATATTTTCCGCCTTGCTGTTTCCTTTACGGACAAAGGAGTAAATGCTGCGGCAGCAGTCGTTGGCATCTATCCACTCAAAGCCTTCCCATGAAAAATCCTTGGCCCAAAGCGCAGGCTGATTGATGTAAAGATTGTTAAGATCCTTTACAAAGGCAAGCATTGTGCTGTGGTGAGGATATTCCAGCAAAAACCAGTCTAAAGGACGTTTTTCGTTCCATTCTATAAACTGACCGAACTCACTGCCCATAAACAGGAGGTTTTTGCCCGGAAATGCGGACTGATAGCCTAAGGATACCCTAAGACCCGCAAACTTTTGCCAAAGGTCGCCCGGCTGTTTATCCAGCATGGAGTGCTTGCCGTGAACAACCTCATCATGAGAAAGAACAAGCACAAATCTTTCGGAATATGCGTACATCATACCGAAGGTAAGGTTGTTGTGATGGTAACGTCTGTAAATAGGGTCTTTTTTAATATATTCAAGAAAATCGTTCATCCAGCCCATATTCCATTTAAGCGAGAAGCCCAAGCCGCCATCGTTAAGGTCATGAGTTATGCCGGGGTAAGAGGTGGACTCTTCCGCAATCATATAAACATGAGGGTGCTTGCCGTTCATTATGGAGTTCATGTGCTTAATAAATTCTATAGCGTCAAGGTTTTCCTTTCCGCCGTATTTATTGGGGATCCATTCCCCGTCGTTTTTAGCGTAGTTTAAGTAAAGCATTGAAGAAACAGCGTCTACTCTCAAACCGTCTATATGGAAATTTTCTACCCAGTAAAGAGCATTGGATATAAGGAAGTTTTTAACCTCGCAGCGGCCGTAGTTAAAAATAAGCGTACCCCACTCGGGGTGTTCCCCCTGGAGAGGGTTGGCGTGTTCGTAAAGGCAGGAGCCGTCAAAACGCGCAAGACCGTGAGCGTCCTTCGGAAAATGGGCGGGAACCCAGTCCAAAATAACGCCTATGCCTGCCTGATGGGCGGTATCCACAAATTCCATAAACTCGGTAGGAGTACCGTAGCGGCTTGTGGGGGCAAAGTAACCTGTTACCTGATAACCCCAGCTTCCGTCAAAGGGATGTTCTTCTATAGGAAGAAGCTCTATGTGAGTGTAACCCATTTCCTTTACATAAGGAATAAGCATATCTTTAAGCTCCACATAGCTTAAAAACCTGTCAGAACCGTCCTCGGGGCGTTTCCATGAGCCTAAATGCACCTCGTATATATTTATGGGGCGGTCATATTTATCCGTTTTTTCAAGCTCATCGTAAAATGCTTTATCCTTCCATTTATAGTTATATATATTGTAAACAAGCGAAGATGTGCTTGGCCTCAGCTCGCACATTGCTCCGTAGGGATCCTGCTTTTGAAGGGTTGTGCCCTCGGGAGTTTTAATTTCGTATTTATAGCGGTCAAAATTTTTAAGACCGGGAATAAAAATTTCCCAAATTCCTTCGGAGTAAAGCTCACGCATTTGGTGGCGGCGGGCGTCCCATTCATTAAAATTGCCTATTACGGAAACTCGCTTTGCATTGGGCGCCCATACACCGAAAACAACGCCCTCAACACCGTTTACGGTAGCAAAGTTTGCGCCTAATTTTTTATAAATTTCATAATGATTGCCCTGTGCGAAAAGGAAAGAGTCATACTCGGAAATTTGAGGCTCGAAAGAATAGGGGTCGTAGGTTTCCCACTGTGTATCGTTATGGTTTGTAAAGCGGAGCATATAGCTGAACCATTTTTTTCTTCCCTTTATAATGCCCTCAAAAAAGCCGTCCTCGTGGATTTTCTGGAGAGGGTATTCGCTGCCCTTTTTAACGTCTATAACAGTAACAGCCTTAGCCTGCGGGTTTAAAACACGCACTACAAGAGCAGGCTTGCCGTTATGCTCAATTTCGTGCATTCCTAAAATATGATGAGGATCGCCGCAGTCTGCGGAAATAACTCTTTGAAGTTCGATAAAATTAGCTGTTGTTATCATTCAATGTCCTCCTTAATTTATTTTTCGGCAATTATCCTTTGCAAATTACCGTATATCACTTCCATTTAATCAATTATATATCATTTTAACCAATAAATCAATCGGTTTTTTTAAAAATTAATAATATTTATTGTTTGACATTTTTATTATTTGTATAAAACTTACAATATTTTATTCCTCACGCTTGCGGTACTTTAAAGCGGCATATTTTTTACGGAAGAAAAACTGCGCCGCCGCCTCTGTTAATATAAGGCCTATGGCTATAGAGCCGGCGGCAAGACAGGTGCGGAAAAGATTGTTCATTGCGCCCGTGGGGTCGTTTTCCGTAAAGCTTATCATTGTGCGGTAAAGCCCGATGCCCGGAACAAGGGGCATTATGGCAGGCATTTCGTAAGCGGTTACGGGATTTTTTTGAATCCATGCAAATATTTCCGATAAAAATGCTATAACAATGCCTCCTGCCACACAACCCATTATATCCGACGACGCCATATTGTTGGACATATAGTAATATGCCATATAGCCGCAGGCGCCGGTTAAGGCGGAAAAGAAAAGAGTGCGCGGCGGCGCATAGAAAATTATGCCAAAGGCTATTGTTGAAAAAAACGCAACCGTAAAAAGAAAAAGTATATGGAGCATTACATTACACCTCCTGCCGCAATATATATTTTAAGAACAAGCGCCACACCGACAGCAAGGCTGCCGCCTACCAAAAGTCCCTCCGCAAGACGGGACGTGCCCGAGGCTATGTTGCCGGCAAGGTAATCTCTCAGTGATGAAAGAATTGTTATTCCGGGGAAAAATGGTTTCATTCCGCCAACTATAATAGGTTCAAAAAAGCATTTGGCTGAAATACTGCTGGCGGTTACGGCAATAGCGGCGGTAATTATGCCCGCAAGAAAGCTTTTTAAAAATATTTTTGCCGGCATATATTTTATAATTTGGCTTGCTATGCCGGAAAAAAGACCGCAAAGGGCGGCGGCGAAAAAGTCCAGAACAGTAGCACCTGCCAGTAATGAAAAGCCTCCGCTGACAAAGCCGCACATTATACAGTAGGTAAACTGACTGTATGGCTTGTACTGAGGCACAGCCTTTAAAAAGTTCATCATTTCCGTGTATGAACGCTTGTCCGTGGGCAGCTCTCTTGTAAATGTGTTTACCTGACATATATTGTTTATGTTTACACTTCTGTCGTAGGTTTTTCTTATTTTGGTTTCTTCCCCGATGGAGTTGGAGGTTAAAATAAGCACAGTAGGCATAACGAAAGCCTCCGCATACTCCAGACCCAGCTCACTGCATACGGTACGGCAGGTATCTTCTATTCTGTAGGTTTCCGCCGTGCTTTTTAAAAGAACCTCTCCTGCACGGGCGGAAATGTTTAAAACCTCATGTTCACTAAATTTTTTCATAGCCTTCCCCCAATATTTTACAGCATTTGTAATATACAATATAATTATAACATAAAAACCGCTCGCTTGGAAGATAAAACATTTAAACAATTTTAAAAAATGATGGATTTGCGCTTGCTTTAGGTTTGCAAAACGGCGGCAGGATAAGCTGAAGCAATTTTTGCATAAAAAAATTTTAATAATTTTTAATAATTTAACCTCTTGAATATTAAGAAAATGGTGCAATAATATATACTGATAATATTAAATTTTTAGGGAGGAGCAATTTATAATGAAGTTATTGCATAAGGTTACTGCTATAGGCTTAATTGCGGTTATGGCAACCGGCTGCGGCGGAGGTAAAAAGGGCGAAGGCGGCCCCGAAGGCATGACCGGAAAGGCGGAAGAAGCCACATCGGTATATGTGGAAAATCCAACAACGGGAACAATTAAAAATCAATATACATACTCGGGAACAATTTCACCAAACGAAACAGTTAATGTTTCAGGCACGGTGTCCGGCAAGGTTGCAAGCGTTAATTATGATGTGGGCGACTATGTTCAAAAGGGAGCGGTGCTTTATCAAATGGATACGGAAAGCCTGCAAAACGCAGTTAAAAGTGCGCAGGCGGGGCTTAACAGCGCCGAAACCGCTTTAAAGCAAAGCACAAGCGGCGGTTCTACCCAATCTCAAATAACAAGTGCGAAAAACAGCGTTACTTCCGCAGAAAATGCAGTAAAAAACGCTGAAACAAGCTTAGACACATCCAAAACAAATTTGGATAAGGCTCAGTCGGACTATGAGCAGCAAAAAGCGCTTTTTGATATAGGCGGAGTTTCTCAGGAGACCTTAACAACATATCAAAATGCTCTTACAACAGCACAAAACAATTATACAAATGCTCAAACAGCTTTAAAAAGCGCACAGGAGGCGCTGGAGCTTGCAAAATCCTCTTATGATATTCTTGTTAATCAAACAATAGGAGATAATGAGGAAAATGCGCAGAACTCCGTAAACACAGCTAAAATTGCTCTTGAAAACGCTCAGAAGAATTTAAGGGACGCTACTGTTACAAGTCCCATTTCCGGAACGGTTTTGGAGTGTAATGTTACGGCAGGCGCAACGCTTTCCGGCGGAACGCCCTTTGTTATTATAGACCAAAGCACGGTTAATGTGGAGGTAAATGCTTCCGAGCAGATCATATCAAGTCTTTCTCTCGGCAGTGAGGCGGAAATTTCCGTTACAACTCTTAATGACGATTTTACGGGTTATGTTACGGAAATTGCTCCCGGGGCAAACTCCGACGGAACTTATACCGTTAAGCTTAACATAGGCAATTCTGACGGGAAGCTTAAATCCGGTATGAGCGCAAAGGTTGCGTTTAATAAGGAAATAAGCACAAACGCTCTTGTTTTGCCGAGGGATTGCGTTTTGGGAAACGACACAGGCTATTATGTATTTATAGCAGACGGAGATACCGCTGTTAAAAAAGATGTTACCATAGGCGTAGACGGCGGAACGGAAATTGAAATTGTCAGCGGAATTAATAAAGACGACCTTGTTGTAACAAAGGGTCAAACATATCTTTCGGACGGCGACCTTCTTAACATAAGCCGTATAAACGGTGTTGAACAGCAAAACGAAAGCAGCGCCCAAAAGGACGAGGCTAATGCCGATGATAATAAAGCCCCCAACGAAAAAGACAAAGGGGAGGGCAAAAATAAATGACAAAATTAGCTATTAAAAGACCTGTTACAATATGTATGCTGGTAATTGCCATACTTATGCTTGGTATGGTATCCTACAACAGCTTGGAACAGGCTTATATGCCAACGGTGGACCTGCCCGTTGCCATGGTTATGACAACATATCAGGGGGCAGGCCCCGAAGAGGTTGAAAAGCTTGTTACAGAGCCTATTGAAAGCCAGCTTGCAACAATGACGGGTGTGGATACGCTTACATCCCGTTCATCATCGGGTTCTTCCATGGTTGCGGTTACGTTTGTGGACGGAACAGACCTTGACGAAGCCGTAAACGATATGCGTGACAAACTGGAAAGAGTAACAAGGCAGCTCCCCGACGATGCGGACGACCCGTCCATTATGAAAATGGATATGGATTCCAGCTCGTTTCAAATAGGTATTACATCAGATAAAATGGACATAGCCTCCCTTTACGATTATGTTGATGAAAACCTTACATACGAGTTTGAAAGGATTGAGGGTGTTGCTTCCGTAAGCTTAAACGGCGGTGTGGATAAGGAAATTCAAGTAGTTATCGACCCTGAAAAGATTTCTCAATACGGACTTACAATAAGCTCAATTTCCCAAGCTTTGGCGGCAGAAAACCAAGACAGCTCCGCAGGCGAGCTTAAACAGGGAAGTCAGGACATAACCCTTAGAGTGGCAGGCTCTTTTGACAATATTGAGGATATTAAAAACATTTACCTTACCACAACAGGGGGCAACGGTCTGCTGCTTAAAGATGTTGCCACATCAATAGAAGAGGTAGAGCTTGATCAGGAAAGAATATCCATTATAAACGGTACGGAAGGTGTTATGGTAGAAACAACACTTGCCTCGGATGCCAACATTGTAGACCTTTCTCACGATATTTTGGACAGAATTTCGGAGCTTGAGGAAAAATATCCCGATTTGCATTTTACAATGCTTTCATCTACATCGGACTATATTGAAAACTCTCTTAACAACGTAGTTGAAACAGCCTTTCAGGCGGCAATTATAGCAGTGCTTATACTTTTATTCTTCCTTCAAAACTGGAAGAGCGCCGCTGTTATAGGTGTTTCCATTCCTACATCAATTATGGCAACCTTCGGCGTTATGAAGCTTTTGGGAATGACAATGAACATTGTATCTATGGGCGGTATAGTTATAGGTATAGGTATGCTTGTAGATAACTCGGTAGTTGTTTTGGAAAATATATATAACTATAGGGCGAGAGGCTTTAGCGCGGCGGAGGCTTCGGAAAAGGGTACTGCCGAGGTTGCTATGGCGGTAATGGCGTCTACCCTTACAACGGTTGCCGTTTTTGCGCCTATGCTTTTCATTTCCGGCACAATGGGGCAAATGCTTAAAGACCTTGCCCTTACAATATGTGTGGCTTTGGCGGCTTCCTACTTTGTATCCATTACATTTGTGCCAACAGCCTGCACAGTGCTTATGACAGGCGAGGACAGAGAAAGGAAAAGTCCCAAAAAGCACACTGTATTTAATACAATAGGAGATGCAATAAACGGCGTTCTTTCAAGATTGGATTTTGCCTACAGCCGTTTGATAGCATTGTGTTTAAGGCACAGAATTATTACCATAGTGGTTGTTGTTGCAATATTTATTGCCAGCCTTTCAAGCTCCGGTATGCTTGGTATGGATCTTATGGGACAATCCGACGAGGGTACTCTTTCCGTTTCCGCAAGAATACCCGATGGCTACGGATATGAATACAGCTATGAAATTTTGGACGAAATTATGAATGCCGTGGGAGATATTCCGGAAACAAAAACATCCTACGCTATGGTCGGCGGCAGCAATGTAAGGCTGGAGATCAACCTTGTGTCCTCCGATGATAGACAAAGAAGCACCGATGACATTGCAGATGAAATTAAAAATGAGATTAAAAACATTGCGGGCGCAGAAATAACCGTAAGCAGCGGCTCAATGGCAATGGGGTCTATGGGCGGCAGAGGCTTCAGCCTTAAAATTATAGGTGAAGATACGGATACATTAAGACAAATTTGCGATGATCTTATTGCGGAGTTTGAAACAATAGACGGCGCTTACGATTTGGAAAGCTCCATGGACGAGGCCTCCGTTCAAACGGATATAGTTGTGGACAGGGCAAAGGCGGCAAGCTATGGCATAAGCTCTTCACAAATCGCATCTCAGGTATACACATATAACTCGGGTACTGTTGGCACAACCCTTAAGGTGGACGGTACCGAAACGGACATTAGAGTAATGTACCCCGATGAAAGAGTGGAATATGTTAAAGACCTTTATTCCATGACAGTTACTACAAACAGCGGTACGGAAATTCCTCTTACGGAGTTTGCGGAAATTAAAACCTCCGATGTGCCTACAACAATTTCAAGAGAAAATCAGCAGAGATATGTTACCATAACAGGCTCTATTGAAAATACCGATACAAGCACACAAACCGCACTTATTACGGAAAAGCTTAACAATTATGTTTTCCCTGATAACTACAGCTATGATTTTGGCGGTATGCAGGAATATATGGACGAGGCATTTGGGCAGTTATTTATTGTACTTGTAGTTGCAATAATTCTGGTGTTCCTTATTATGGCATCTCAGTTTGAGTCACTTATTCAGCCTGTAATAGTAATGTTCTCCATGCCTATTGCCATAACAGGCGGTATGCTGGGCTTGCTTGTTACGGGACTCAGCATTACGGCTTATGCTTTTATGGGATTTATAATGCTTGTAGGTATGGTTGTAAACAATGCCATTGTGCTTGTGGATTACGCTAACCAGCGGCGGCTTTTACACGGTATGGAATGTGACGAGGCTCTTATAGACGCAGGACGTTCCAGATTAAGACCTATTTTAATGACAACACTTACAACCGTATTTGGTATGGTGCCAATGGCGCTTGCTCTTTCAGAGGGTATGGAAACACAGCAATCCATGGGTGTTGTAATTATATTCGGTCTTTCGTTATCAACACTTGTAACATTAATATTTATACCTGTTGTTTACTCGCTTGTAAACAGCATTACAAGAAAAATAAAGAGAATTACCGCGAAGTTTTCACCTTACATCGGAGCTGAGGATGATAAATATTCGCTGGCTCTGAAGGAATACAGAAAAAATCAAAACAATCATCATATATCCGGTTAAGGAGTGAATTTTTATGAAAAGAAAAAGGATAATTTCGGCATTGCTTGCGGCGGCGGCAATAACAACGGTTTTTTCATCAAATGCTTATGCCGGCAAATATTATGCCACAAGCTCAAGCAATGTTCAAAATACTAACGGAAAGGTAGGTACGGGTTCGATGCCCGTGCTTGCCGAGGGAGAAAGCATGACCGTTGAGGCGGCTGTTACAAGAGCTGTTGACAGGGACAGCACAATTAAAACCTATGAGGACAATATAGACATTGCTGAGGATTCATTAGATGATAATTTGGTGAATTCCCGTGTGGATTACAATGATGACCAATATCCCGGGGAGGCTTTTCAAATTCTGACCGGACTTGCGGTTGCAAGAAAGCAGCTTACAAATTCAATATCCACATATAAAACCAAAATAGATGTGAGAAAGCAGACGATAGAATATCAGGTGGAGAGCTATTTTATAAACATAATTAACGCACAAAACGATTTGGCTATTTATGACGAAAAAATAGACATTGAAAGAAGAAAGCTTGAAATTTATAAAAAGCAGTATGAGCTTGGAATGTTAAGCCAAACTCAGTATGACAGCTATGTTACCGCTTACGATGCGGTTGTTACGGCAAAAACCAATTTGGAAAACACAATTTCAAGCAATTATGCTTCTCTTAACACATTGCTTGATTATAATGTGGGCGCAACATACCCGGTTGAGCTGAACGACACAACCTATACCACTATAGACCCCACAGGCTTGGATGCTCACGTTGCTTTGGCAACATCCGTAAACAATCTTAACATTAAAATGCTTCAGGACAGTGTTGATGTGGCAAAGTATGAGCTTTCGGTATTTTCCGACCTTTATTCATCGGATACAAGGCTTCAAAAGGAGGCATCGCTTTATTCGGCAACAAGCTCCTTAAACGATACAAAGCTTACCTACGAGGCGACTGTCAAAAAGCTTTACGATGGCATTATTTATACCGAAAAAAGCTACGCATCAACAGTTGAAAACTACAACACATTGACCAACACAATGAGTGTTTATGAAAAGCAGGCAGAGCTTGGGCAGATTACACAGCTTCAGCTTGACAGCTACAAATATGAGCTTAAAGACCTTAAAAATACGTTGAATGAGCTTGAATATTCACATTATTTATCTGTTAAACAGTATGAAAACCCTAATCTGCTCGGCTGATATTGAGGGAAAAGGGTAATATAACCTATATACAATAGGGTTTGGAGCGGTTAAGCCGTTCCGCCTGTTGTATGAGGGGTGTAGGAGGAATATTTATGGATAATAAATATAATATTCTTATTGCGGACGACAACCCCGAGGTAAGGGAAGTGCTGAGAGTGCTTTTGGAAAGCGAGGGGTACAATGTTGTTGAGGCAATTAACGGCGATGACGCCGTAAGCAAGGCCGATAAAAGCATTTCTCTTATAATACTGGATATTATGATGCCCGGCAAGGACGGGTATAAAGCCTGTACGGAAATAAGAGAAAAAACATTGGCGCCCATATTGTTTTTAACCGCAAAAACAGAGGACTCCGACAAAACGATGGGGTTTTTGCTTGGCGGAGATGACTATATGGTAAAGCCGTTTTCATTTCCGGAAATAGTTGCAAGGGTAAAGGCTCTTTTAAGGCGGTATTATGTTTACCGCACGGGTGACAGCAGCAAGTCCTCCAAGGTTATTAAAATAGATGACCTTGTTATTGATACGGAAAAAAACTGTGTCACCGTAGGCGACAGAGAGGTTGCTCTGACGGATATTGAATACAACATATTGCTTTTGCTTGCATCTAACCGTAAAAAAATTTTTACAAATCAAAATATATATGAATCCGTATGGAATGAAATGTATGTGTACTCTGCAAGCAATACCGTAACTGTGCATATAAGAAAGCTCCGCTCTAAAATAGAAAAAGATCCTCAAAATCCTAAATATATTAAAACAGTATGGGGGAGAGGTTACAGAATTGAATAAAATTATAAAAAACAAAAATATTACATGGCTGTTTTCCATACTGCTAATATCCGTTTTATGTGCCGTGGGGCTGTTTACATTTTTGTTTTTCGCAGGGTTTACTTATATAAAAAGCAGACCCAATAATCCGGAATTTATAAGCCAGAGAAATGACAGAGAGTTTGAAAAGCTGCAGGAATATGTAACCGACCACAGCATTACCGAAGAGAATTTTGACAAAATTGACGATTATGTTTACAACAACAACATATTGCTTATTTTGTATAATGAAAACGGTGTGGTAATGTACGATTCATCCTACAGCATTAACTATGAGAGGCTTGCGAACCAGGATATTAGGGCGTGGAATCACTTAGGAACAAATTACAGACCGGTTTATACCCTGAAGCTTGGGGATAAAGAGCTGAAAGCGGACTTTATTTATTTTTACAACATACGTTTAAGGTTTGTTTTTTTAACAACTGTGCTGTTTGTGTGCTTTTTGATTGTGCTTTTCGGCATTTTGGCAAGCTTTTTAAGATTAATGAGGTACTATACTATTTTAACGGATGATATTAACCGGATAATTGAGGGGGATATTGACCACAGCATTACCGTACTTAAAGGCAAGGGCAAGATGGACTCCTTTGTACAATCTCTTGAAAGAATGAGAATATCCATAATTGAACAGGGCAAAAAGGAAAATGAGATTGTTGAAGCAAATCAAAAATTTGTTATGAGTATGAGCCACGATTTAAGAACACCCCTTACCATACTTATAGGCTATTTGGAAATTTTGTGCGGAAAAAAGTACAAAAACGAAGAAATAAAGGATATTTACATTGAAAAATGCAAGGACAAGGCTTATCAGATAAAGGAGCTTTCAGACAAGCTGTTTCAGTACTTTTTAACCTTTAATTTAAGGGAGGATACCCTTAACAGGGAGGACTACAACCAAAGCGTTATTGATGAGCTTATTGGGGACTATGTTTTTACACTGGAGGAAAAGGGTTATAACGTAAACTATTCTCCCGATGAGGGCAAAGGCTATATTATTAATATGGATATATTGTATATAAGGCGTGTTGTGGACAATATATTTTCAAACATTACCAAATATGCGGATATGGGGAAGCCTGTAAGCATAGACGTTTTTAACAACGGAAAAGAGCTTATTTTAAGCTTTGGCAACTTTATTAAACAGGGTCTTGCTCAGGTGGAAAGCACCAACATAGGCTTGCTCAGCAGCAAAAGGTTTGTGGAGGAACATAAGGGCAGCTTTGTTGTTGAAAAAAATGAAAACCAATTTAAAGTAACAATAAGGCTGCCGATTATTAAAAAAAATGAGCATAAAAAGCATTAATTTGAAGAAGAGCTTGGTTTTACAAGCTTTTTTTCTATGCCCTTTACAGCGTCTTTTTTGCCCTTTTCCGAGGTATGGGTATATATGTTAAGGGTGAGATCGGCGGATTTATGCCCCAAAAGGGAAGAAACGGTTTTTACATCCGCACCGCCCGTTATGGCGCGGGAGGCGTATGTATGGCGAAGCTCGTGTATTGTTATATTGCGTATGCCCTTGCTTTTCCACCAGTTTTTAATTCCGTAGGAAAACTCTCTTGGGTTGTGGGGCAGATTTATGTTGTTATTAATGTGTGTCATTTTTCTTACAACAAAAAAATCCGCAGGGGCACGGTGCTTTTTAAAATACTCCGCTACACCTTTAAACAAAGGCACCTCTCTAATGCTTGAAGATGTTTTCGGTGTTTGCAGAATAAGCTCATAGGAGCCTGTTTGCAGGTTTTTTACGCTTTGAAGATTGCGGTTTATTTTTAATGTTCCTCTTCTGAAGTCAATATCTCCCCATTTTAAGCCTAAAATTTCGCCCTTGCGCAAGCCGCATGTCATACCCAAAAGAGTGCCTGCCGCAGCCGTAAAGTTGGTTTCCTCCTCAACACAGCATTTATATGCGTATTTGAATTCCTTTTCGTTAAAAACACTGTGCTTTATGCTGTGGCTTGGATACGCAACTATATATTTTCTGTTTGCTATAATTTCGTTTTTTATGGCATAGTTTAGTATGGATTTTATAAAGGTTATGGATTTTTTGACGGATTCCACTGAGTATTTTTCCATAAGGGCATTTGCGTGGAGCTGCAGGCTTTGGGAACGGATCTCGGAAAGCTCCATACTGCCCAAGGGTGTATCCTTAATGCAGGTTTTGTAGCTCCAAATATAGCCGTTGAGAGAGGTTGGCTTTACTGATGATTCCTTGCTTTTTATATAGCTCTTGGCATATTCCTCCAATGTTGTAGGGGATTTCGGCTCGTTTTTTTTTCATATATGAGCGGAGCGTTGGCGGAGGTGAGCAGGTTTATAATTTTCATCTGGTTTTCTATAATTTCCCGCTGCTGTTTATGTAAATTTCTTAATTTTTGTTTAAGCTTTTTTTGCTTCATTGACTTTCCTCCTGTTTTAATTTTTAAGCAAATACCGAATAATAAGAGTTTCCTTAATTTAAAAATTCATCTACTATAAAACGTGGGCGCCGCTTTGTTTCGCTGTAAATTTTGCCTGTGTATTCTCCCACAATGCCTATGCAAAGGAGCTGTATGCCGCCCAGCATCCATATAGACCAGACTATAAATGTCCATCCCTGAACGGTATTGCCCGATATTTTTTGAACAAGGCAGTACAAAAGGATTAATATGCTTACCGCAAATATAAAAACACCTATATTAAAAATGGCTCTTATGGGTTTTATACTGAAAGAGGTTATGCCGTTAAACGCAAATGAAAGCATTTTTTTCAGAGGATATTTGGACTCCCCCGCAAAACGGCTTTGGCGGTCATACTCCACAACAGATGTTTTAAAGCCTATAAGCGGCACAATTCCCCTTAAAAACAGATTAACCTCATTATATTTCGCAAGCTCATTTATGGCTCGTTTGCTCATAAGGCGGTAGTCCGCATGGTTATATACAATATCCGCTCCGCAAAAGGACATAAGCCTGTAAAAGCACTGCGCCGTTGTTCTTTTAAAAAATGAGTCCGTTTCACGGGAGCGTCTTACGCCGTATACAATTTGAGCGCCTTTGTAATATTCCTCCACAAATCTGTCAATCGCATCTATGTCATCCTGCAAATCCGCATCCATGGAAATAACCATATCCGCAAGGTCTTTTACGGTTAAAAGACCTGCAAGAAGGGCATTTTGATGCCCTTGGTTTCTGGAAAGATTTATGCCCGAAAAAATGCCGTCCGAATTATGCAGACCTGTTATGATCTGCCAAGTATTGTCCTTAGAGCCGTCATTTACAAACACTATACGGCTTTTTGAATTTATTTTGTTTTGCTGTATTAAAGAATTCAGCTTAAGCTTAAGCCTTTTGGAAGTTTCCGGCAGAACCTCCTGTTCGTTATAGCATGGAATAACCACATATAGTATATCGCTCATTTTAATACCTCGTTTTAAACATACGCATATAAACTCCGTAAGAGCTTAAAAATCAACCGAGTTTATATATTTCTTGCTTTTTTTGGCATATATGTGTATAATATATATAAAATAATAATTTGTATAACATTATTTTGTAATCATTATATAATTATATATTACATAACGGGGTATTGCAAGTTTTTTTGCATATAAACCGCTGTTATGGCTGTGTACTTTGGCGGCATATTTTGCCAAATTATTTATGAATAGGGTATTTATTAAAGGAAATACTATATTAACTGAAAAGACAGGAGGAAAACAAAATGAAGTACAAGGTATCGGTTTTAATGCTGGCGGCGGTAATGGCATTTGGGTTAAGCGCCTGCGGAAGCAAAACGGACAGTCCCGCAGGGGAGGAAACGACCGTTGTGGAGGAAACAACGGAGGAAACGGTTGAAGAGGCAACAACGGCAGGCGGTGAAAGCGGTTCGGAGGAGGGCGGAAAGGTATCCGTTAATTTGCCCGATGACGAGTGGCAATCCTCAGGCGGAAGCAGCGCGGAAAACGGTGTAAGCACATATACTATGCCTGTTGACAGCGGAAAGGTTATTATGAATACTCACGAATTTAGCGGAACAGCAGGGGTTTCATTATGGAACAGCATTATTACCGATAAAAGCGAGTACAGTGAAAAGCTCAGCGGCAGAGCGGGAGATGAGCTTTTGGAATTTGAAGGCGGCATGGAAGAAAACGGCGCAAAATACTGCTTTACCGTAATAAAGCATACAGACCCGGAAACCCTTGAGGTGCAGTATACCGTTTCCGACACACATATTAATGAAAACGGCAACGGCTACACGGCGCAGGCAACAATTACGGGAGAAGAAAACAAGGACAAGCTTAACGAGGTTAAAGAAGCGGTTAAAAGTGTGAATTATAAGTGATAAATTTATAACAAATGCTTAATTTTACTTGACAATTAAGTAAATAGTTAGTAAAATTAAATTTGATGTATATTGATGTATATAAATAGTGTTTTTATTTTATTTAGGAGGAGCAAAATGAAATTTAATAAAATTGCCTTTGTTTTGGCCGGGGTTATGGCTGTCGGCTGTTTTAGCGGCTGCGGCGGAAGCGGTAATGTTTACAAATCTGAGGACGGCAGTCTTACAATTAATTTGCCAAGCGAGGTTTGGACACCCCTTGCCGAGGGCGAAGAGGAAAACGGCGGAGCTTACGCATTTCAGGTAAGCGGTGATGCCGAAAACACGGATCCTCTTTATGTAAGTGATGATGAAAACTCACTTTCTCAAAACATAATTATTTTCCAGAGCATGAGCGCAGATGAGGGAACTCTTGCTTATGACAGTATTCCTACAAGCGAGGATGAGCTTAAAGAGAGCCTTGGGGATACATTTGAGTACGAAATTGTTGATTTTGACGGAAGTGACGATGACGGGACAAAGAGTAATTTATATGTTGTTAAGGTGCCTTCAACAGATACGTCCGTTGAGGACAGCGAGGACGCAACAGGCGAGGCTGAGGAAGAGGTTAAAACCTCAAGCTATGTTATTGCAAGAACAAAGGCTGACTCCGAAAACGGTTTTATTATAGCCGCACAGCTTATTATTAAAAACGACGGTGACAGCGACAGCATAGGCAAGGACGGAGAAGAGACTATTGAGAGCGTTAAGAAGTCTTTACAGTCCGTTAAATATGATGCGGATAAAAAGGCGGCAGCGGAAGAAGCGGAAACCGATACGGAAAGTATAGGCGAAACAACAACCGAAGCGGAGTAATTGAATATAATCTGCCGCTTTATGCCAATCTTGCGGCAGATTTTTTAATAAAATTGCTTGACAAACAGTTTGTATTTTAATATAATAGCTAATGGACTGTTTATCCATTTATAGGAGTGTTTGCTATGCTTATAAATATAGATGAACTTTCAGTAGGTGACAGTAAAAAGGTTGAAGAGCAGACTGTTATTGAAATACCCAAAAGGTACAGTCGGTTTAACAGGGCGCCTGTAAAGGTAAAAGGTACGCTTTTTAAAGATGAAACCGGCAGCTTTCGCTTTGAGGGGTTGGCTAACGCTGAACTGCGGCTTAACTGCGATTCGTGCCTTACTGAATTTTCCAAAACCATAGAATTTCCTGTTTTTGGGGTTTTCAAAAAGGAAACGGATAGCAGTGACGACAGCTTTATTTTTTCGGGTAACAGCCTTGAGCTTGACGAGCTGCTTTACAGTGAGCTTTTATGCAGCTTTCCTATGAGAAATGTTTGCAAGGAGGACTGTAAGGGGTTGTGCATTAAGTGCGGTCATAACCTTAACGAGGGAGATTGCGGCTGCGACAGAACACCGAGAAACCCTGAGTTTGAAAAACTTTTGTCTATGTTTAATTAGGAGGTGTAAAAAATGTCAATTTGTCCTAAGGGGAGAATGTCTAAATCCAAAAAGAACAAGAGAAAGGCACAGAGCTGGAATATTGTTACTCCTACTCTTGTAAAGTGCAGTGAATGCGGCGAATTAATGCAGCCGCACAGAGCTTGCAGAAATTGCGGTTCTTACAATAAAAAGACAGTTGTAGAAGTTGAGGCTTAAATAAAACATTAACATAGAGGGACTATTTATTGGTCCCTGTTTTTTGTTAAGGTGTTTATAAGGTATTTTGGCTGAAGGGTGAGTTTATGCTGAGTGTAAAAATTGCTGTTGACTGTATGGGCGGAGATAATGCGCCGAAGGAGATAGTTAAGGGCTGCGTAGAGGCTTTAAAAACAGGTGATGACAAGCTTATACTTGTTGGCGTTAAAAGCGTTATTGAAGCGGAGCTTGGCAATTATAATTACGATAAAAGCAGAATAGAAATAGTGGAGGCAAGCGAGGTTATAGGCACGGACGAGGTGCCTACCGTTGCCATCAGAAAGAAGAAGAATTCTTCCATGGTGGTGGGACTTAACCTTGTTAAGGCAGGTAAGGCGGATTCCTTTATTTCCGCAGGCAACACGGGAGCGCTTTTAACGGGAGCAACTGTTATTGTCGGCAGAATTAAGGGAGTGGAAAGACCCTGCCTCGCAACGCTTTTTCCTACCGAGAAGGGCAGACCCGCCCTGCTTTTGGACGTGGGCGCAAACACCGATTGCAAGCCAAGCTACCTTGTGCAGTTTGCCCACATGGGTTCCATATATTTTGAAAATGTTATGGGAACAAAAAATCCTCGGGTTGGCATTATAAATATTGGTGTGGAAGAGGAAAAGGGCGATCAGCTTACAAAAGAGGCGCATCAGCTGCTTAAAGAAACAGACCTGAATTTTATAGGAAATGTTGAAGCCAGAGATATTATGAAAAGACCTGCGGATGTTATGGTTTGCGATGGTTTTGTGGGAAACATTATACTTAAATTTGGCGAGGGAATGGCAAATACCCTTTTTCATTTAATAAAACAGGCTGTTATGGAACGCTTTTTATCCAAAATAGGCGCTTTGCTCTGTTTGGGAGCTTTAAAGGATTTGGCAAAAACCATGGATTATACGGACGTAAACGGCGCGCCGTTTTTGGGACTTAACGCCCTTGTGGTTAAAGCTCACGGAGCTTCGGACAGTAAGGCTATTGTGGGAGCTGTTAATATGTGCAGATCCTTTATTAAAAACGATATTGTAAACAAAATTAAAGAAAAAATGTAAAATTTATAATTTTTTTTTAAATAGTACTTGCAAAACAGGTATTTATTTAGTATAGTATTAGTTAAGCAAATACTTATTCTTTTAAGGAGGAAATAACAATGGAATTTGATAAGGTAAAAGAAATAATTGCGGAGCAGATGGGTGTATCTGAGGATGATATTACGCTTGAAACTTCATTTGCCGATGATTTGGACGCTGACTCATTAGATATTTTCCAAATTATATCTGAGCTTGAAGATGCTTTTGAAATTGAGTTTGCTAATGAGGACGCTGAAAATATCAAAACAGTTGGCGATGCTGTTGAATACATTAAAGCAGCTAAAAAATGATTTGACTGAAAACATTTTGGGGAACGGCAATACGTTCCCTTATTTTTTTAAAAAAGGTGAGCTATATGAAGCGTATTTTGAATTACGAATTTAAAAACGATGAATTTTTGGATATTGCTCTTACTCACAGCTCTTATGCCCACGAAACAGGTATGCCTGTTTACAAAAACAACGAAAGGCAGGAATTTTTGGGCGACGCTGTTTTGGAGATTGTTATAAGCAACTACATTTTTAACAAATTCAAGGATATGCCGGAGGGAGAAATGACAAAGCTGAGAGCAAGTGTTGTATGCGAAGAATCCCTTTCCCGTGCGGCAAGAGAAATAGGCTTGGGTGAAAAAATAAGGCTTGGCAGAGGCGAAGAGCATACAGGCGGAAGAGAGAGGGCGTCCATACTTGCCGATGCTATGGAGGCTGTTTTCGGCGCCGTATATTTAGACGGGGGCATTGACGCAGCGGAGAGCTTTATATTGAGTATACTTGAAAAGCACATTGATGAGCTTAAAAGAAGCTTTAAAAAAAGGGACTGCAAAACATATTTGCAGGAGGTTATTCAGCGGAGCAGCAAAGAGCCTGTTGTTTATGATATAATAGGTGAACACGGACTGGCTCACGACAAGGAGTTTGAAGCGAGGGTCACTCACTGCGGCAGAGTGCTTGGAGAGGGCAAAGGCAAAAGCAAAAAAGAGGCGGAGCAAAACGCTGCGGCTGACGCTCTTAACAAAATTAAGGAATAAGGGCGGTGCAAAAGGCTAATAATACTTTTATACAATATAATTCAGGAGGCTACTATGGAAGTATTAAAGGTTTCTGCTGCATCACAGCCGAAGTCGGTTGCAGGCGCCATTGCAGCAATAGCACGCAGTAACGGAAGTACGGAAATTCAGGCAATAGGCGCCGGTGCGGTTAATCAGGCAGTAAAGAGTATTGCCATTGCAAGAGGGTATGTTGCGCCCAACGGCATTGAGCTTATTTGTGTGCCTGCCTTCAGCCAGCTTGAGGTTGAGGGTGAGGTTAAAACATCTATTAAGTTTTTAATTGAAAAACGATAAAACAAATTTTGCCAATAAAAAACGGCTCTCACAAATTACGGTGAGAGCCGAATTATTTTATTATTTATATTTTGGTGAAATAACTACATGGCGATAGGGTTCCTCTCCCTCGCTGAATGTGGTAACATAACGGTCATTTTGAAGTGTGGAATGAATTATACGGCGTTCGTAGGGACTCATTGGCTCAAGCACCACGTTACGGCGAATATGCTTTGCTTTTTTGGCAAGGTTTTTAGCAAGGTTTTCCAATGTTTCCTTACGTTTTTTTCTGTAATCCTTTGTATCCAAATGAACGCTTATGTAGGGACTGCTGCCTTTATTGATAACAAGGTTGGTAAGGTACTGAAGAGAGTCCAGTGTTTGCCCTCTTTTGCCTATTATAACACCCATATCATCTCCCGCAAGGTTTAAATAAAGCTGTCTGCCGCTGTCCTCCTGCTTTTGAATTTCCACATTTAAGTTCATCGCATTAAACACTTCCGAAAGGAATTTGGATGAGTCCGCAACTGCTTTATCCATATTAACGGGAGAGCTTTCTTCCGCAGTCTGTACTTCCGTCTGCTGAGGTACAGCCTTTTCCGTCTTTTCCGTTGTAACAGCAGTTATCATTTTAGCTTCTGCCGCTTTAGCTGCCGCCTGTTGTTTTTCTATTTTTGCCTGTTCAGCGGCTTCCTTTGCCTTTTGCGCCGCAAGCTCAGCTTCCTTTTTAGCCTGCTTTTCTCTTTCTTCCTTTTCAAGCTTTGCCGCCTCTTCAGCTTTAAGCTTTGCCACATCTACGCCTGTTCGTTTTACAATTACTTTGGCAGGCTTTGTGCCTATGCCCAAAAAGCCTTTCCGAGGCTCTTCTATTACGTCATACTCAATCTCATCATAGCCAAGACCCATTATGTCCTTGCCCTTATCCACTGCCTCGTTGATGGTTGCTCCTGTAATTTCAATGTAATCCATTATTTTTTCTCCTCCTTAATGTTTTCCTTTTCAGCAAGCTTATCGAAGTATATATTAAAGAGCTGTTGCTGAATTATCATAAAAATGTTGCCTGCTATCCAGTAAATACCTATACCTGCGGGACACTGAACGGTTATCCATGCCATCATAAGAGGCATTACTATGTTCATTATTTTTTGCTGGTTTGCAAGCTGTTCGGTAGACGCTGTGTTTTTTCTTGTCATAATCCATGATGAAAACCATGTTGTCAGACCCGAAAGAATAGGTATTAATATTTTAATGCTTGTAAAGCTGAAGCCTACCGTTTCGGTTACTCTTATGCCAAAAAATGTTTCAAATGCCGTTTGCTGAGCATAAAGCCCGGCAACAGTGCTTTGCGCCGCACTTGGAAGCTGGCTTTCAATAGTCTGCCATTGGTCGGGCGAGATTTTGTTTAAGAGCTTGCATATATCGCTTGCGTTTGTTAAGTAAAAGGTTTCCTGCAATTTTGAAGGAACAAGCTCCGTTGCAAATGCCCTTATTGTTTCATGAAGCTCCGTGCCCTGCGCCGAGTTTTCTATAACTATATTGGCTATTTGATTATATACATCGTTAATATGATCTATATAAACAAAAGCATTTTTCATAATATAATACAGAGCAAAAAATATTGGGAGCTGTATTATAAGGGGCAGACAGCCGCTGAAAGGATTATAGGAATATTTAGAATAAATTTTTTGTGTTTCGGCGGCAAGCTTTTTTTGAATTTCCGGGTCTTTTGAAGCATTGCTGTATTTTTGCTGCAGCTTGTTTATTTCCGGCTGCATTTTTCTCATAACAAACATAGATTGCTGCTGCTTGTAGGAAAGGGGAGTCATAAGAAGCCTTGCGACTATTGTAAAAAATATTATTGCAAGACCTAAGGAGTTGGGATCGCCTGCTATAAAGTAAATTGCTTCGTAAATCCAGTTCATAATAAATCCAAGCACTTTTGCTATTGTGCCGGTTAATAAGCCGGGGTCTTTTTCCACCATACCCCTCAAAAACGTCATCGAAAAGTTTATAAGCAAAATTATTCCTCCTATGCGAGCCAAAAAACTCGGATTTTAATGTTATGATAACTATTTTACTACAAAACCGTAAAAATTTAAAGAACTTTTTTATTTTTTTTATAAAAAGTTGAGCCCGGTTAGGGAGTTTGACAGTTACTATCCTCTGTTCAGACGCTTTCGGAAAATTTAACCAAGTAAGGAGGTTTCCGCCTTTTAAGGCTTATAGGTTTTGCTAAAGCAAAGTCTGCTCTACGGGTATTCAGATTATCAGATAATATCCAATAAGGAAATGAAAAAAATTTTAAAAGTGACGCAAAATTAAAAAAATTACGCAAAATATTAAAACGCCAAAAGTCTGCAAACCCGCCGTTTAAGCCGATTAGCAGACTTTTTGACTTTTGGAAGTGTCAAAGCCGGAAAAATATGCAGGAAAAAGTGCGGATTTTTGAGAAACAAAAATATAATTGCTTTTCCCTCAAATTATGTGTTTTTTGCTTTGGGGGAAAATATGAGTAGTTTCATTAAAACAAAAAACCGATGCGGAATGAATCACATCGGTTTAATTTATTGTTTACAATTATTTAACCAAGCTCAGCAAAGTACTTAATTGTTCTTACCATCTGGCTTGTGTAAGAGTTCTCGTTATCATACCAGCTGACTACCTGTACTTCGTATGTGTCGTCATCAATCTTATTAACCATTGTTTGAGTAGCATCGAAGAGTGAGCCGTATGTGATGCCGATAATATCAGAAGATACGAGAGGCTCTTCAGTATAACCGAAGGAAGCTGAAGAAGCAGCCTTCATAGCGGCATTGATACCGTCTACTGTAATGTTCTTACCCTTAACAACAGCTACAAGGATAGTTGTTGAGCCTGTAGGAAAGGGAAATCTCTGAGCAGAGCCGATAAGCTTGCCGTTAAGCTCCGGAATAACAAGACCTATTGCCTTTGCTGCACCTGTTGAGTTAGGAACAATATTAACTGCGGCAGCTCTTGCTCTTCTTAAATCACCCTTTCTGTGAGGGCCGTCAAGAACCATCTGGTCGCCTGTATAAGCGTGGATTGTGCTCATGATACCTGCCTGAATAGGAGCGTACTTGTTAAGAGTATCAGCCATAGGAGCAAGGCAGTTTGTTGTACAGCTTGCTGCAGAAATAATCTTGTCATCGGCTGTAAGAGTATTTTCGTTTACGCTGAAAACGATTGTAGGAAGGTCATTGCCTGCAGGAGCAGAGATAACTACCTTTTTAGCGCCTGCTTTAAGGTGAGCCTCTGACTTTGCCTTAGATGTGTAGAAGCCTGTACATTCAAGAACAACGTCTACACCAAGCTCTCCCCAAGGAAGATTTGAAGCGTCTGCCTCTTTATAAATAGTAATCTTTTTGCCGTTTACTGTAATGCTGTCTTCCCCTGCTTCTACAGTACCGCTGTATCTGCCCTGAGATGAGTCATACTTTAAAAGATGAGCCAGCATTGCGGGATTTGTTAAGTCGTTAATTGCAACTACATCATAACCGTCAGCGTCAAACATCTGTCTGAATGCAAGACGTCCGATACGTCCAAAACCATTAATAGCTACTTTTACATTTGCCATAATTTAAAATCCTCCTAATAATATTCTTATAAGTAAATATATGTTTTCTTAAATGGTATACCCATTTATTGATATAATTATAACACGTTTTTTTTAAAAATTAAACAACTTTTTAACAAAAAATGGCTGTTTTATATATTTTTATGGATATTATCCATAAGAGGTAAAACAGCCGAACTTTTTTTATAAATTTTTTACAACAACATATAATTTAATAAGCGATTTTTTATTTAAAGTAGCTTACGCCTGCCTCAAAAATCTTTTGGTCTTTTTTACCGGGGACGTTTTTATAAAGTCCTCCGCCTATTCTTTCGCTATGCCCCATTTTACCCAATACTCTGCCATCGGGACTTGTAATGCCCTCTATGGCATAAACAGAGCCGTTTACGTTAAAGCGAATATCCCTTGTGGCATTGCCGTTAAAGTCTACATACTGTGTTGCGATTTGATTATTTCGTTCAAGCTCTTTTACAACGCTTTCCGATGCAATAAACCTGCCCTCGCCGTGAGAAACGGCTACGTTAAACATATCTCCTGCCTGTGTGTTCCAAAGCCATGGCGACTTGTTGGAAACAATTTTTGTGTTTGCAAGGCAGGAAACGTGCCTGCCTATTGTGTTAAATGAAAGGGTAGGACTGTTTTCGTCAATATCCCTTATTTCGCCGTAAGGCACAAGCCCCAGCTTAATAAGCGCCTGAAAACCGTTGCATATACCCAGCATAAGTCCGTCCCTGTTATTTAAAAGGTTCATTACAGCCTCTTTTATTTCGGGGTTTCTGAAAACTGCCGCTATAAACTTGCCGCTGCCTTCGGGTTCATCGCCTGCGGAAAAGCCGCCGGGGAGCATAACAATTTGTGAATTATTTATCAATCTTGCCAGCTCACTTGCAGACTCTTTCAGCCAGCTTGTTTTAAGGTTTCTTACAACAAATGTTTCTGCCTTTGCTCCCGCTCTTTCAAAAATACGTTTTGTATCGTACTCGCAGTTTGTTCCGGGGAATACGGGTATAACCACCCGTGGAGAGGCAATGCCGTGACCGTTGTAATTTTTATTTATAATATTAAAGGAAGTGATGTTAAGGCTGCTGTTATCAAATTTATCGTAAAGCTTTGTTGGAAATACCTTTTCAATGGGTTTAATCCAGCTTTCCTTTGCTTCCTCCAAATCTATTTTTTCACCGTTTACGGCAAATGCTTTTTCCTCGGTTGTTTTGCCTATTATTTCCGCATTAAGACCTGCAAAGGCGGTTTCCGCATCCTTTTTTGTGCCGTCAAATTCCACTATAAATGAGCCGTAGCTCGGAGCAAAAAGACTGCCTGCATTTATGCTTGCGCCAATATCGTTGCCGAATGACATTTTTGCTATACAGCCTGCACTGCCGCCCATACCTATTGCGGCTGCGGAAATTATGCTGCCTTTTTTAATAAGGGCGGTGACAGCAGTGTATTCTTCCTTTAATTTGTCAAAATCGGGAACGCCCTTTTCGTCATATACTGCGTTAATTCTTACAATAAGAGAGCCTGCTTTTTTAAACTCCGGAGAAATTATATTGTCGGCTTTTGTAACGTCAACCGCAAATGAAACAAGGGTGGGAGGTACTGTTAAATCCATAAAAGTACCGCTCATACTGTCCTTTCCGCCAATAGCGCCAAGCTCTAACTTCATCTGCGCCAAAAATCCGCCCATAAGCGCCGCAAAGGGTTTGCCCCAACGCTCAGGGTCTTTGCCTAAATGCTCAAAATACTCCTGAAATGTAAGGTATACATTATTATAGCTGCCGCCTGCCGCAACAATTTTGCTGACGCTTTCCACAACAGCATACAAAGCGCCGTGGAACGGACTCCATTTGGAAACCTCGGGATTGTAGCCAAAGCTCATAAGAGTTGCCGTATTTGTTTGTCCTTTAAGAACAGGCACTTTGGCAGCCATTGCCTCTACGGGAGTGAGCTGATTTTTGCCGCCGAAGGGCATAAGCACCGTTCCTGCGCCGATTGTGGAGTCAAATCTTTCGGAAAGACCCTTTTGCGCCGCCACATTAAGGCTTTTAAGATTATTTATAAATTTATCCTTTAAGCTGCCGCCCTCAGGCTCTTTTGTTGTAAATTCCGTTGGAGCTTTTACAAGCGCCTTTGCTTTTTGCATAACTCCGTTGGTATCCAAAAAATCTCTGGATATGTCAAGAATCGGCTTGCCCCTCCAAATCATTTTAAGCCGTCTGTCATCGGTAACTACGGCAACCTCTGTTGCTTCAAGGTTTTCTTCGTTGGCAAGCTGTATAAACCTTGCCGCATCCTCTTTTCTTACAACAACAGCCATTCTTTCCTGACTTTCCGAAATGGCTATCTCCGTGCCGTCAAGACCCTCGTATTTTTTGGGGACAATATCCAAATTAATTACAAGACCCTCTGCAAGCTCGCCTATGGCAACCGAAACACCCCCTGCGCCAAAGTCATTGCATCGTTTTATCATTTTGCTTGCCTCGGGGTTTCTGAAAAGCCTTTGCAGCTTTCTTTCCGTTGGGGGATTGCCCTTTTGCACCTCTGCTCCGCAGGTGTTTATGGATTCCATATTATGCTCTTTTGAGGAGCCTGTTGCGCCGCCGCAGCCGTCACGTCCCGCTCTGCCGCCTGTCATAATAATAATATCTCCCGGCTCGGGACGCAGCCTTATAACATTCTCCTTTTTAGCCGCCGCAATAACAGCGCCTATTTCCATTCTTTTAGCAACATAACCCTCGTCATAAATTTCCACAACCTGACCTGTTGCCAAGCCTATTTGGTTTCCGTAAGAGGAATAGCCTGCCGCCGCGCCTTTTGTGAGCTTTCTTTGAGGCAGCTTGCCCTCAAGAGTATCCTTAACGGCTTTTCTCGGGTCGCCGCAGCCTGTAACTCTCATTGCCTGATAAACGTATGCCCTGCCCGAAAGGGGATCTCTGATTGCGCCTCCAAGGCAGGTTGCTGCACCGCCGAAAGGCTCAATTTCCGTTGGGTGGTTGTGGGTTTCGTTTTTAAACATAATGAGAAAGTCCTCTTCCTTGCCGTCAACGTCTACCTTTGCAACAATGGAGCAGGCATTTATTTCTTCACTTTCGTCAAGAGCAGGCAGCTTACCCATTTCTTTAAGACTTCTTACACCCTGTGTTGCAATATCCATAAGGCAAACGGGTTTTGTTCTGCCAAGTCTTTCTCTTTCGCTTAAATACAGCTTAAAGGCAGCCTCTACAGGCTCTTTGTATTTGCTTTCTTCAATTTCAACATCGGTTATGTTTGTGGCAAATGTGGTGTGCCTGCAATGGTCTGACCAATATGTGTCTATAACTCTTATTTCCGTCATGGACGGATCTCTTTTTTCGTCATTACTAAAATATTTTTGGCAGAAAAGCAAGTCCTCATCGCTCATGGCAAGACCTAACTCCGCCCTCATTGCCTTAACTTCGGTTTCCGTCATATTTATAAAGCCGTCAATAATTTTAACATCATCGGGCTTATCGTATTCCATTTTAAGGCCGGTTGGCTTTTTAAGCTCCGCCTCACGGGAGTCTACGGGGTTTATGCAGTATTTTTTTACCGCTGCCATTTCCTCATCGGTAATATTGCCTTTAAGCACATATACCTTTGCAACATTTATAAGGGGTCTTTCCTCTCCCGTTACTATTTGAACGCACTGCATGGCGGAGTCTGCCCTTTGGTCAAACTGACCGGGCAAAAATTCCACCGCAAAAGCCTTTTCACTGCCGTCTTTATCGTATTTTTCTTCAAACAGCCTGTCCACAGGGGGTTCGGAAAAGATTGTGTTTTTACATTTTTCATAATATTCGTCACTCAGTCCCTCTATATCGTAGCGTATTAAAATTCTTACGCCTTCAAGACCGTTAAGACCCAGATTTTCTTTCAAATCTTCATACAAATTAACTGCCTCAATGTTACAACCCTGCTTTTTTTCAACATAAATTCGTCTTATTAATGACATTTTAAACCTCCCGTTTTAATTGCTGCCGTTATTTATTTTAAAGCCTTCCAGTTTAGCTTTTTTATACTCCTTAAATCTGCCCTCGTCCAATGCCTGCCTTATTTCACACATCATATTGTTGTAAAAATATAGGTTGTGAAGAACGCAAAGCCTCATTGCAAGCATTTCCCTTGCTTTAAACAAATGCCTTACATAGGCTCTTGTATAGTGCTTGCAGCAGGGGCAGCCGCAGCCCTCCTCCAAGGGTCTTTCGTCCAATTCGTATTTGGCATTGTTTAAATTCAGCTTGCCCTCGTTGGTATATACGTTGCCGTGTCTGCCGTTTCTTGCGGGCAAAACGCAGTCGAAAAAGTCCACTCCTCTTTCAACAGCCTCCAAAATATTTTCGGGGGTACCCACACCCATTAAATAAACGGGTTTGTTTTGAGGCAGGTAAGGTACGGTTTCTTCCAATATTCTGTACATCTCCTCGTGGCTTTCTCCGACTGCCAGTCCGCCTATGGCATACCCGTCCAAATCAAATTCGCTTATTTCTTTGGCGTGGGCAATTCTTATATCCTCATAAATACCGCCCTGATTTATGCCAAAAAGCATTTGGCGGGGGTTTATTGTGTCTTCCGATTGATTAAGCTCATTAAGCTTTTTAATGCACCTTTCCAGCCAACGGGTGGTTCTGTTTACGGAGTTTACCATATACTGCCTGTCCGCAACGGAGGAGGGACACTCATCAAAAGCCATGGCTATTGTGGAGGCTAAGTTAGACTGAATTGTCATACTTTCTTCAGGCCCCATAAAAATTTTTCTTCCGTCAATGTGGGAGTTGAAATATACTCCCTCTTCTTTTATTTTTCTTAACGTGGTAAGGGAAAACACCTGAAAGCCGCCGCTATCCGTAAGTATGGGCTTGTGCCAGTTCATAAATTTGTGCAGACCGCCCATTTTTTTAACAACCTCATCACCCGGTCTTAAATGTAAATGATATGTATTGGAAAGCTCCACTTGCGTGCCTATATCCAAAAGATCCATAGAGCTTACCGCGCCTTTAATGGCGCCTATAGTACCCACATTCATAAATACGGGGGTTTCTATAATGCCGTGTACGGTAGTAAGCCTGCCCCTTTTGGCTCTCCCATCGGTTTTTAACAACTCATACATATATGCACCTCATAAATCTGTTTTTCACTACAATTATACACTCTATTGCCGAAAATGGCAATAGCTTTTAAAGACCTTTGACAAAAACTGCGTTGTAACCAAGCGCTTAGGCTTGGATTGGCGAAAGACGGGCAATATACAGCGTTTTTATTATTAATTATTTTTTTACTTTGGTTTTGTAAAAAATTATTAAAATTTATTAAAACAGGCTTTTATTTTTGTCTATTATGCTGTATAATTAATATGTATGAGGATTTGTAATTTTTCTTTAGGCTTATAAATATAATTTAATATATTGGGACTTTGAGATGATTGAATGAAGAAAGGGTTTATTTTTGGAGCAGGGGGAGCGGTAATTGTTTTAGCGGCAGTTTATATGTTGTTTGGAAGAAAGGCTTTAGTACCTGTTGAAAATGTGGAGAGGTTTAATATTTCTTCCGAAAGCTTAATGAGAATTTCAGAGATTTCCAATAAAACGGGGATATTATATAGTGAAGCAGTTACTTATTATATGCTTGAAAACAGTTTTTTTGATGAACGCCTGCCTTACGATGATAAGGATATTGAGGACTTTTTTATTAACTATGATAAAATTAAAAGCAAATACAAACAAAGGCAGGTAAAACCTTACAATGAGCTTATAAAGCGTATATTTGACGACATAGAGGCGTTTCCTGTTGAAGAGGAGTACTACAGCCAATGCTTTTACGGCGACAGCTACGGCGCTTTAAGGACATACGGCGGCAAGAGAGAACACAGGGGTACGGACATTATATACACTGAAAACATAAGAGGAATTGTTAAAGTGTGTTCCATGACCGACGGCATAGTTGAAAAGTTGGGTTGGAACGAAAAGGGCGGTTACAGAGCGGGTATTAGGAGCAAAAACAACATTTATTATTATTATGCTCATTTAGACTCTTATGCGGAGAAGCTTTGTGTTGGTTCAAAGGTTAAAGCGGGAGATTTTTTGGGATATATGGGTGACAGCGGATACAGCAAAGACGAGGGCACGAAGGGTTTGTTTCCTGTGCATTTACATTTGGGAATTATGCCTGCAACAAGGCTTAAATACGGAGAGCTATGGATAAATCCTTATCCGTTTTTGAAATACGCCGAGGCGGAATATGAAAAAAATACTGAGAACTAAATATTATAAGGTAAGGGAGGCTGTTATATGGATTTAATTAATTGGGACGAACAAATATTGCCATATACTCAGGCGGTTGATGAATTTATTGTAAAAATAAATAATATGAAGAAGGAATACGAAGCATTAAAAATTGTGCCGCCTTTTGAGGAGGTACACGGACGGGTTAAGAGTATTTCCAGCATATTGGACAAGGCAAACAGAAAGAATATACCCTCCGACAAAATTTTTGATGAAATTTGGGACATTGCGGGAATTAGAATAATTTGCAGGTTTGTTGAAGATATTGAGAGAGTTGCGAACATAATCAGGCAGCGCGGCGGTTACGACCTTGACGTAATTGAAGAAGAGGACTACATAACAAACACAAAGGAAAGCGGCTACAGAAGCTATCACATGACAATAAAATATAAAATGGTAACTATAGACGGAGTTAAGGAGCTGCCCATGGAAATTCAGATAAGAACAATGGCGATGAATTTTTGGGCAAGCATTGAACATTCGCTCAGATACAAGTACTCAGGAAATTTACCCGACGAGCTTAAAGAAAGGCTGAGAAGCTGTGCGGATGCCGCCTTTATGCTGGACAAGGAAATGGCTACCATAAGAGATGATATTATTGAGGCGAAAATGGTTTCCGAAACAAAAAACAATTTGGTAGACGGCATTGTAAGAAATTTGCATAATTTATATTATGTTGCCAAAATGGAAAAGGTCAGCACATTTAATAAAAAGTTTTTGGAAATATATCAGAAAGGAAATCTTGAGGAACTGAGGGACTTTAGCCAAAGACTGCAAACAATGGCAAAGCTTTATAAGGTAGAATATGTTTAGAGATACTTTTTTGCAATAATTAATTAATAAAAAAATCAAAAGCCGCCGATGAAAAAACGGCGGCTTTTAACGATTATGCGTTTATGCGGTTACGGTTAAGTCCTCAATGGTTTTGCTATGGTTTTTAAAAAGATTTATATAAACCTCGGTACACTTATTAAAACGGTAAAAAAGCTTTTTTGCGTAAAGCTCATCGTTATATACCTTCCATATACCGCAAAGCTTAAAGTTTGCGCCTTTATTTTCAATAAAGTCCACAACATCTTCTATGGGGTAGTTAAGGAATACACCTATTTCGTGGGGGAACGAAAGGGAGTGCGTAAGCCTTGTTTTCAGGGTATTAATTGTATTATAAAAAGAAAGATCCTCATAGCCCATATACTTCAAAAAATTTTGAACTGCCATATTATCTAATATTTGTAAAAGTTTGGTTTTTCTGCACACATATATCAAAGAATAATCGGGAGTTGTTTTAAGTATAAATATAAATATTCCGTATTTGAACATTTTTTTATTTAGGGCATAAATTTTCGGGCGTAATTCTTCTTCATTTATTCGGCAGTTAAAAAGGCTGCCTGCTTTTAAGCCTCCCAAAACAGGAGCGCAGTTTTTTATAATCTGCTCTTCCATAACAAAGCCTCCCATAGTATGTTTTGTTTTAAGCGTCTGCCAATGCTTTGGCAAGCTCACTGCACTCTTCAAGACCGCTGTCATCGGGAGCGCCGTTTATTATAAGTCCGTCCGCAACAAGTGTTGCGCCTGCCGCTCTAACTCTATCCTCCCAGTTACGCATCCATGTGCCGTCACCCCAGCCGTATGAACCGAAAAGGGCAATTTTTTTGCCTGAAAGAGCGGTTTCAACTTCCGCAAAGAAAGGTTCAAACTCGCCTTCCTCTAAAACCTCGTCGCCCATAGCGGGGCAGCCGAAAGCAATTTTGTCGTAAGAGCTTGCGTCCTGAGGACTTATTTCCGATACGTTAAAAATATCAGCATTTGCGCTTTGAGCAACAGCTGCAGCCATAGCCTCCGTATTGCCTGAGCCGCTCCAATAAATTACTGCTGTTTTTGCCATAGAAAAATCTCTCCTTTTGTGAAAATTTTGGTTAGCATTTGCTAACCCTTGTTTAAAAAATAAGGAAGCAAAGATAAATAATTAAAGGCTTCCTGAGTTAGCAATAACTAACTGTAATTATTATACATATTTTAAATACGGTTGTCAATACCTTTTTTATTTTTTTATTTTATGTAAATACGGATTTTTTATACTTTACATTTGTTTTTGAAAATTTTTACAATAAAAAAGGCAGCATCCTCTTAATCGGATACTGCCGTATTGCTGCGGATTTATTATATTTTAAACTGTTTTAAAGTACTATAAATTATTTATCATCCATTATGAACGATTATAGGCTCGCCTACGCTCATGTGGTTTTTCATATCCGACGCAACAGAGAGGGGAAGATTTACACAGCCATGTGAACCGTAGCCCGCCTTCCATCTTGCCAAGCCGAAAGAGCTTTGCCAAGTGGCATCGTGCAAACCGCAGCCGCCGTAAAACGCTGCCCAGTTGGAAACCCAAGTACGCCAAGTAGGCCCTTTTAAAAGCGTTCTTCCCAGTACATTTTTAATTGAATATACTCCCGTAGGCGTTGGGGTTGAAGCCTTGCCTGTTACGCAGTCCGCAGATAATGTGCATAAGGAGTTTTCAAACCAAAATATCTTTTGAGATGCCAAGTCACAATCAATATATTTATCGCCTAAAGCGGGTTTTACGGATAAAGTTATGTCCTCAAAATTTAACAGCGCGGGATAAACCTTATTCATAAGATCCTTTGTTGTAAATGTTTCCTTTACCGTATAATCGCCTTGCGGGATTTTTGTTATTTTGCCGTCCCAGCTTCTAAATGTTGTTGCGCTTCCAAAGCCGTCTGCTATATATTTACACCAAGAGTAAAGATTGTTATAAATAATTCCCCCTGTGTTTATATCCGTCATATTGGCTATTTCCGACTTTTGGAGCTTTATCGTTCTGTCCAATATTTTAACCTTAATATTCAAATCAAGATTTTTATTAAGCCTGCTTAAATGGTTTTTCATTTTGTAGGTTGAATAGTAGCCTTTGGGTATTGTCCAAACCTCGTTTTCCGTGTCATAGTATATGTCGCTTATTTCAGCCATAATAAGGTTGGTTTGTTTGGAATTTGCCCCATAAGCGGCAATGGTAGCGCTTATGGATAAAATAAAAGCCGAAACTACAACAAAAATTGCCTTAAAATTCATTAATTAAATCTCCTTTTTTGATAATAGCGCGTTATATTCGGTTTGATTTGTATTTTTAAGCATTAAACACAATAATGTCAAATTGTTAAATGTTATGTAAAGTATTTTACCAAATTTTTATAGAAATTTCAACCCCTAAATCAAGTCATTCTGATTTTGTAACAAAACTGTAATGTCAATTAAGGCAATAAAACAGAGGATAATTTTCGCTAAATTATTTACGTCAAACAGGTGCGCCTTAAGATGTCGCTTATGGATTTTCGGTTAAAAGCGGCATACGAATTTACTTGACTGTTTCAATTTACATAATGTGAAATTTATGGGCGGACGGGTTGACTAACGGCTTAACCTTGGCTATAATTTATATATAAAACACTTTAGACGAGGTAAGGTATTATGAAAAAAACGGCGGAGAGCTTTTATTTACAGCCTACACACACTGTTGCGAGGGGACTTTTGGGAAAATATATTGTTAAAGATGACGTAGTGCTTAAAATTACCGAAACGGAAAGCTATATAGGAGCGGTGGACAAGGCATGCCACGCTTACGGGGGAAAGGTTACGGAAAGGACAAAAATACTTTATCACAAGGGCGGAGTTTTTTACATTTATTTAATATACGGTATGTACTGCTGTTTAAATGTTATTGCCGAGGAGGAGGGGACTGCCTGCGGAGCGCTTATTAGAGGCGCGGAGGCTGTTAAGGGCTTTGACACCGTAAGTATGCGCAGGTTTGGGGTTAAGTACAGTGAGCTGACGCCTTACAGACGTAAAAATCTTTTAAACGGGCCCGGAAAGGTCTGTATGGCTTTGGGCATAGACCGCAGCTATAACGGTATGAGCTGTTTATCCGAGGAGTTTTATATAGCCGAGGGAGAAAAAATTTCTGCCGAAAGCATACACTGCGGAAAGAGAATAGGCATAGACTATGCGGAAGAGGCAAAGGACTTTTTGTGGAGATATTATATATAAGGAAGATGTATATGCAAAGGATAGGAATTATGGGGGGAACTTTTAACCCCATTCACACGGGACACCTTATAATGGCAGAAACGGCAATGGAAAATTTAAGGCTTGACAGAGTTATTTTTATACCCACAAACAAGCCTGCATACAAAAGCGAGCTTGCGGAGGCAGGGCACAGGCTTAATATGACAAATATTGCCTGCGAGTACAATCCCTTTTTTTCCGTTTCCGACATTGACATAAAACGCGGGGGCAGCACCTACTCTGTAGATACCCTAAAGGAGCTAAAGGAAATGTACCCCAATGCAAAGCTGTATTTTATAATAGGGGGCGACAGCGTTTTGACTCTGCACAAATGGAAAAATGCGCCCAAATTGTTTAAAATGTGCAGTTTTGCCGCATTGGGCAGGCAGGGGTTAAACACAAAGGCAATAGAAAAGGAAATTAAAAAGCTCGGTGAGGAGTATAAGGGCGAGATAATATTTACGGAAGCTCCCGCTATAGACATCTCTTCCACAAAAATAAGAGAAAAAATTGAAGCGGGAAAGGCGTTTAAGTATATGATTCCTCAAAAGGTTGAAGAATATATTAAGGAAAAGGAGCTTTACGGATTTAAGTGCGAAAGCTGTTTTGAGGTTAAGGAGTTTAAAAAGCGGCTGGAAATTGAGCTGAAGCCGAAAAGGTATATTCACACACTGGGCGTTGCGGAGGAGGCGCAAAGGCTTGCTAAAAGGTATGGAGAAAGCGCCTTCAAGGCTTATATCGCAGGACTTTTGCATGACTGCGCAAAAAATTTTTCTCAGGAAAAAACATTTGAACTTTGCAAAAAATACAATGTGGAGCTTGATGATATGCTTATGGCGCAGCCGGCGCTCATACATCCTTTTTTGGGGGCAAAGGTGGCATATTACGAATACGGCATAAGAGATAAAGATATTTTAAATGCCATTAAATATCATACAACAGCAAGAGGCGAGGGAATGACACCTCTTGAAGAGATAGTTTATCTTGCGGATATGATTGAGCCAAACCGTACTTATTATGACGGACTTGACAAAATAAGGAAATTGGCTTATTATGATTTAAATGGGGCAATGCGTGAGGCGTTGCTCCGAACCATTACATTTAACAGGGAAAAAGGCGGTACGGTATACCCGCTTTCCCAAAAGGCTTTTGATTATTTTGACGGCAAACTTAAGAAACCACTCTTAAAACATTAATTATTAAACAGGAGGAAACAGCTTGGACAAAGAAAAAATTTTTGAGGGAGTAAAGAAAGCGGCAGAGGCATTGGAGGATAAGCTGGCGCTTGACGTGGTTGTTTTAAAAATAAGCGAACTTACCACAATAGCGGATTATTTTATTATTGCAGGGGCAAACAACCCCAATCAGCTTAAAGCTATGGCGGACAGCGTTGAAGAGGCTATGGCAAAGCTTGGCATTAACAAAATAGGCACAGAGGGAGTAGGCAACAAAAATTGGATTTTGCTGGATTACAACTCTATAGTAATACACTTGTTTGATAAGGAAAGCAGAGATTTTTACAATTTAGAGAGAATTTGGGGAGATGCCGAAAGGGTTGAGCTTTAATGTACGCATTCTGTTTAAAGGACGGACAGATAAAAACATTTATGAATGATTTTTTAAAGGGCGATATTTTTGACGGGTACTATGTTAAGGGCGCGGAGGTGTTTACTCTTGCACGCTTTGAAACGGACGGCAAAATAAACAAGGATTGCCTTGACGGAGAGGAAGAACGGGAAAACTGCACATGGCAGGAGCTTAAGCCTTATATGTTTGGAATTGTTAAGGGCAAAATTAAGCCAAAAACATTTAAGGTTATTCTTTCTTTGCCTACGGACAAGGCTGAAATTTTATCCGAAAACGCAGCCTCCATGCACATAACAATATCCTTTGAGCAGGACAGAATTAATTTTATAACAGGTACTTCCCAAAAGAGCTTTTCTTTGGATAAACAAACGGATAATGCTTGGGAGGACTACATAAAAAGGTTTTTTAAAAAAAGAGGATACAGTTGTGAAACTTTTTAAAGGTTAAAACGTATCTTAATAAGAAATAAATTTTAAAGATGAAAGAAGAGTGAATATATTATGGAAAAAGGCAATTTATCAATTAACAGCGAAAATTTGCTGCCCATTATAAAAAAGTGGCTTTACTCGGATCAGGATATATTTTTGAGGGAGCTTGTAAGCAACGGCTGTGACGCCATTAACAAATATAAAAAGCTGACGGCTATGGGGCAGGCAGAGGCGGCTGAAGGTGAAAGGTTTAATGTAACGGTGGCTGTATGCAAGGAGGACAAAACAATAACCGTAAGCGATAACGGACTTGGTATGACTGCCGATGAAATAAAGGAATATATTAATCAGATAGCTTTTAGCGGCGCAAATGCTTTTATAGACAAATATAAGGATCAAATTAACGGGGAAAATGATATTATAGGTCATTTCGGTCTGGGTTTTTATTCTGCCTTTATGGTTGCGGACAGAGTGGAAATTCAGTCGCTTTCCTACGCTGAGGGCGCTAAGGCGGCTCATTGGGTATGTGACGGCGGCATAGAGTTTGAACTGGGCGAAGGTGAGCGTACCGAAAGAGGAACAGATGTTATTTTACATATATGTGAGGATAAGGAAGAGTTTTTGAATGCCTACAAGCTAAAGGAAATTCTTGCGAAGTACTGCTACTTTATGCCTGTTGAAATTTATTTTGAGGATATTGATGAAATTAAAAAGCAGGAGGCGGAGGCAGCCAATACGGAGATTAAGGAAAATGCAGGGAACAAGGAGGTTAAAGAGCCTGAGCCTGTAAATGATGTTAATCCTCTTTGGCTTAAACAGCCCAACGAATGTACCGAGGAGGAGTATAAGAGCTTTTATCATAAGGTATTTACGGACTTTAACGACCCTCTGTTTTGGATACACCTTAATATGGACTATCCTTTTAAGCTTAAAGGAATACTTTACTTCCCTAAGCTTCGCAGTGAAATGGACACTATTGAGGGGCAGGTTAAGCTATACAACAATCAGGTATTTATTGCGGATAATATTAAGGAGGTTATTCCGGAATATCTGCTGCTTTTAAAGGGTACAATCGATTGTCCGGATCTTCCTCTTAATGTAAGCAGGAGCTTTTTGCAAAATGACGGGTATGTTACAAAAATATCCAAATATATTGTTAAAAAGGTGGCTGATAAGCTTAATTCTCTTTTTAAAAACGACAGAGAAAGCTACGAAAAGTATTGGGAGGATATTAATCCATTCATTAAATACGGCTGCATAAAGGACGAGGATTTTTATAAAAAGCTTAAAGACTCTATTATTTTTAAATCAATAAACGGCGGCTGCAAAACATTGCAGGAGTATTTAACGGCAAATGAAGGCAAGCTTGATAAGAAGGTATTTTATGTAAGCGATGAGCAGCTTCAGGCGCAGTACATAAGTATGTTTAAGGAAAATGACCTTGAAGCGGTTATACTGCCCAATCAGATAGATACAGCCTTTATAAACTATATGGAAATGTATAACGAGGGTATTAAGTTTTTGAGAATTGACTCGGACATTACCGATATTCTGGCAGGCGGAGAGGCGGATAAGAAAACCGCAGAATCTCTTGAAAAGCTGTTTAAGGAAACCTTGGGCAAGGAGTCCCTTACGGTAAAGGTGGAAAATCTTAAATCGGAAAAGGTAAGCGCTGTTATTCAGCTTGCGGAGCAAAGCAGAAGAATGCAGGAAATGAGCAAAATGTATGGCTTTGGGGGAGAAATTCCCATGGCGCATACACTTGTGCTTAATGCGGAGAATAATGTTATTAAGCGCCTTTTAAGCCTTGATGAAAGCAAGCGTGAGCAAAAGGAGCTTATTGTAAAGCAGGTTTATGATTTGGCTGTAATGAGCCACCGGCAGCTTTCCGCTGAGGAAATGACGGAATTTATAAACCGCAGCAACAAAATAATGGAGCTTTTGTAATATAAACGGGAGAACGGGCAAACACCTGTTCTCTCTTTTGGTTTTAAGTAACTTAAAATTTAAAGGCTTGCACCGCAGCTGCGTTGCAGCCAAGCGCTAAGGCTTGCGGCGGGGCGGTGGCGGCGTCAGCGGTGCCGCCGTCGCCCCGCCCTCACCCCCTCGGGTCGCCGGTTTGGGAGGCTGCAAGCCGTACAAATCGGTGAGCAGCATTATTAATTAGATTTTATAATACTATTGACTTTTTTGGGGGGATTTGGTATTATATAGATAATCGACAGCTATGAATTAAATAAGCTTATATACGAGGAGGAATAATTTATGATTTCAGCTGGTGAATTTAGAAACGGTGTTACCATTGAAATAGATGGAATTGTTTATCAGGTAATTGAATTTCAGCATGTAAAACCCGGCAAGGGCGCGGCTTTTGTAAGAACAAAGCTTAAAAACCTTGTAAACGGCGGTGTGGTTGAAAGAACATTCCGCCCTACCGAAAAAACGGGTAAAGCACATATTGACCGTAAGGATATGCAGTATTTATACAGCGACGGAGATTTATATTACTTTATGGATATGGAAACCTACGACCAGATTTCCGTTTCCGCAGCAGATGTTGGCGACGGACTTAAATTTGTTAAAGAAAACGAAATGGTTAAGGTTAACTCCTACAACGGCAGTATTATAGGCATTGAGCCTCCGCTTATTGTAGAGCTTGAAATTACGGAAACAGAGCCGGGCTTTAAGGGAGATACCGCAACAGGAGCTACAAAGCCTGCTGTAGTTGAAACAGGCGCTCAGGTAAATGTTCCGTTGTTTATTAATCAGGGTGAAATTATCAAGATTGATACAAGAACAGGCGAATATACCGGAAGAGTTAATAAATAAATTATTACGGCAGACGGCTACCCGGTGTGGCTTGTCTGCTTTTTGATTTTTTTGAATAGGACTTGCCTTTTTAACATAACATAAGTAATAAAATACCATTTATGTTAAGGAGGAGCAAAAAATGAACCGTGCAGGACTTAATAAAAACAGGAAAAAGCCGAATAAGGATAAAAGTCTTTTGCTTTACAACTGCGAAATGATGAAAGAGAGACTGGGAGATTTATATTCCATTTTGGATAATGTGGTTGAAGATGAGCTTATAGACAGCGTTATTTATGAAATTCAGGCTGTTAATATGAGGTATCATTACTATTTAAGAGTATGCAAAGAGAGGGGATATACGGCATAATGGCAAGCGACAGTGTTTTGCAGTATATGATAATAGTGCTTGGCATAATAGGGGTTTGCATTATGTTTTCTTCCATAACAAAAAGGATTGCCTATATGTGCGCAAGAGGCGGTGCGGGACTTATTTTTATAGGTGTATGCAAGGGTCTTTTCGGCGGATTTGGCACAACGGTGGGAGTTAATCTGGCAAACGGGATTTTTATAGGCATATTAGGTTTGCCTGCCCTTATAGGGCTATACATATTGGACATATTGTTTTAAAGCGGTGATAAAATGAAAGATGTACTTATGACAGCGGCAAAAAGGCTGATACATTCAGGCTACAAGGTTATAAAAATAAGCGATTTAAGTATTAATGCAGAAGAAAACGCCCAACAGCTTTGTTTTTATAAAATGAGCGGTTCTGTAACGAATCTTGTTATATTGTTAAACGGATACTGTGTTTTTAACCCGGGAGAAAGGTACGAGGAGCTTACGGAAGCGCTTACAAAAGCTGTCGGCGCAGGCAGAATTTTGTGTTTGGGCATTGTTGTTGGAGGAGCCTCGGCGGCGGAATTTACTTTAAACGGAAAATTTGACCCTGTGGCTGATGTTATGAAGGTACGTTGGGCGGCGGATATTGAAAACGGCAACATGATTTTTGAAAAGGGAGCGCCTGACAAAATAGACGGAATTGAAAAAATATTTTCCTCTTCGAAAGAAAACAAATCTCCAAATATAAACAGTATTAATATTAACGAGCCTGTAAAAATCAGCCGAATTATATTTACAATAGGTCTTATTGCCGCAAACATTATTATATTTATATTTTTAACCGCAGAGGGCGGCAGTGAAAACACGGATGTACTGCTTGCTCACGGAGCATTATACGCCCCTTATGTTATGGATGGCGAGGTTTACAGACTTGTTACCTGTATGTTTTTGCATATCGGTATTCAGCATTTACTGGCAAATATGCTTTCGCTGTTCATTTTTGGCACAAGATGCGAGCTTTATTTCGGAAATGTAAAGTTTTTGATATTGTATTTTTTGTCGGGCATAGGCGGATCTGTTATGAGTATAACATTTTCCGGCAATACTGTTTCCGCAGGCGCCTCCGGCGCGGTTATGGGTCTTATGGCGGCTGCGCTTATTTACAGCAAAATAAGGCATATTGATTTTGGCGGTTTAAGCGCCTATACTCTTTTGGTATTTGCGATTATAAACATTGGCTTTGGTTTTGTGTACAGCGGCATTGACAACCGGGGGCATATAGGCGGATTTTTAACAGGACTTATATGCGGAGGAATTATTGGAATTTATGACAAAAGAAAGAGTGACGGCAATGGAAGAGCTATATAGAGAGATGAAAATGCTTTGCCAAGAAATATTTGAAGGAAGAAAATTTATAGAGGGTGAAGGAAGCCTTAACGCAAGGCTTGTTCTTGTAGGGGAAGCTCCGGGAGGGGAAGAGGAGAAACAGGGCAAGCCATTTGTGGGAAAGGCAGGTAAAAACCTTAATGAATTTTTGGATATGCTTAAGCTTAAAAGGGAGGATATTTACATAAC
>CAYMAA010000003.1:0-37242 GCA_964388305.1 uncultured Lachnospiraceae bacterium
AAAAAATTGTCCGCTATGGCTAAAACAGGTGTTCCTCTTACGTCTGTTTTTAAAGTAATGTAAACTCCGCTGCTTTGAGTTGTTAGCTGCACACGTCCCTTTTCCTCTTTTATAAGCTTAAATAATTTTTCCTCATCGGGCTTTGCGTTTTTGTGGAAAGAAAACACAATAGAGTCCGATTTTTCGGTAATGCCCGTTATCATCGCCCTATGCGCCTTTTGCTTTATTAGAGAAATGTTCATAAGGTTTTCCACCGCCTTTGGGTACTCTCCAAACCTGTCCACAAGCTCATCGGCAGTATCCTTATAGTCATCATCACTGCAAATTAATGAAATCTTTTTGTACATTTCAAGCTTCTGGCTTTCATCGTCAATATAAGTGTTCGGTATAAATGCATTAACATTAATGTCAACCTTTGTTTCAAACTGTTCCTTAACAGGCTCTCCTTTAAGCTCCCTTATGGAATCATTTAAAATTTTGCAGTACATATCATAGCCTATCTGCTCCATGTGACCATGCTGATTTGCTCCCAAAAGGTTTCCCGCGCCTCTTATTTCCAAATCCCTTACGGCAATTTTAAACCCGGAGCCAAACTCGGTAAATTCCTTTATTGTTTTAAGCCTTTTTTCGGAAATCTCGTTAGGTATTTTGTTCTTTCTGTGCATAAGGTAAGCATAAGCCTGCCTGTTAGTTCTTCCCACACGTCCTCTAAGCTGATATAACTGACTAAGTCCCATAAAATCCGCATTTTCAATAATAATTGTATTTACGTTGGAAATATCCATACCCGTTTCAATAATGGTTGTGCAAACAAGCACGTTTATTTTTTTGTCCAAAAAATCTTTAAGCACATTTTCAAGCTGTCTTTCGCTCATTTGCCCATGCCCTATGCCTATCTTCGCCTCGGGCACAAGCCTTTCAAGCTGCTCCGCCCTTTTTTCAATAGTCTGTACTCTGTTGTGCAAAAAGTAAACCTGTCCGCCTCGGCGCAGCTCACGCATAACGGCAGTACGCACCGTGTTGTCCTCATACTCCATAACATAGGTCTGCACAGGCAGTCTGTCCGAGGGCGGCTCATTTAAAACACTCATATCCCTTATTCCGCTTAAACTCATGTGCAGCGTTCTGGGAATGGGTGTTGCGCTTAAAGTTAATACATCTACATTTTCGGTAAGGTATTTAAGCTTTTCCTTGTGTCCCACGCCAAATCTCTGCTCCTCGTCCACAATTACAAGTCCTAAATTCTTAAACTCCACATCCTTGCTTAAAAGCCTGTGAGTACCCACAACAAAATCCACTCTTCCGCTTTTAAGCCCCTCAATGGTTTTTCCTTGCTGCTGCTTTGTTTTAAACCTGCTGAGCATTTCAATATTTATAGGATAGTTTTTAAACCTTTCAATTATGTTTTCGTAGTGCTGATTTGCCAAAATGGTTGTAGGCACCAAAAATGCAGCCTGCCTGCCCTCGTTTATGGCTTTAAAAGCCGCTCTTAATGCAACCTCCGTTTTACCGTAGCCTACATCGCCGCAAATAAGCCTGTCCATAACCTTGCCGGATTCCATATCCTTTTTAATGTCCTCAACTGCCTGAAGCTGATCATCTGTTTCTTCATATTCAAATTCCTCTTCAAACTCTTTCTGCCATACAGTATCGGCAGAATACTTAACGCCCCTAACGGTTTCTCTCTTTCCGTAAAGCTCCACAAGGTCAAAAGCAAGCTTCTTAACGGCGGCGCTTGCCTTTGCTTTTGCTTTTGCCCATTCAGTACCCCCAAGGCTGTTCAGCTTCAGCTTGCCTGCCTCAGTGCCGATATACTTCTGCACCATATCCATTTGATTTACTGAAACGTATATCTTGCCCCCGTCCTTGTATTCCAAACAAATATAGTCTTTTATAACGCCCTCGTTTTCAACCTGTTCAATACCGCGGTAAATGCCTATCCCGTGGTTTTCATGCACAACATAATCCCCCGGCTTTAAATCCGTTACGGAATAAATGGCAGAGGTGTTCTCACTGTTTTTTCTTCTCCTTTTGTGCTTTCTAACTGCATTTCCGCCCTCGTTAAGCAAAACAGCCTGCACTTCATCATCTATAAAAGAGGGCAAGCCGCCCTTGTATATGTTAATAACACCCTTTTTGGCGGCTTTTCCGCTTTGGCAGCCGTAACCCTCTTCCGTAAATACCTCAATAATATTTCTTATAAATTGAGAAGAGCCGGCAAATAAAATTATTAAAAATTTCTTATTATAATAATACTTAACATTTTTAATAAGCTCTTCAATATTCCGCCCGTAACCTGCGGTATTTTTGGAATGAAAGTCAATAGACTTTCCATCTCCCAAGTCATAAAATTCGTTCAGTTCAACTCTCTTAAATTTTTCTCCCATGGCAAAAATACTGTCGGGAGTATACAGCAGGCCGCTTTCCCGTCCAAGAGCCTTTCCTCTTAAATGCCTTTCGGAAACATTCTCAATAAATTCTTCATAAACAATATTCAGCTCACTGCGTATTTTGCTTATTTCATTGTAAAATATAATGCTGTTTTCGTCTATATAGTCAAAAAGCGCAGCAGTTTCATCATAAAAATAGTTTATAAACCTTTCCACACCCCCAAAGCTCTTTTCTTCCCTCAGCCTTTCGGCGATCTCCTTGTTTTCCTTTTCTATAATATTAACCGCCCTGTTAAGCTCCTTTTCACCGTAAACACAATCTCTGAATGGAAATATGCTTACACTTTTAATCTGCTCCAAAGACCTTTGTGAAAACCTGTCAATTGTTCTTATGGTATCAATCTCATCGCCCCAAAGCTCAATTCTGACAGGATGAGTGTTGTTTGGCGCAAATATGTCAATAATTCCCCCTCTAACGGCAAACTGCCCTGCCCCTTCAGCCTGCGGGTTCCTTTCATAACCCATAAATATAAGCTCTTTTTCAAGCTGTGCCACATCAATTTCATCAGCCTCACTAAGATTAATAATGTGCTTTTTCAATACATCCGGTTTAATTATCTTTTCAAGAAGAGTTTCCGCAGATACAACTATAAAATCCGCTTCATTTTTAAATATTTTGTCCAAAACCTCAAATCTGTTTTTTACAATCTCCGCCGACTTAACGTCAGCGGCATAAAAGACCATATCCTTTGCAGGGTATAAATAAACATTTTCCTCAGTAAAAGAAAGGGAATTGTAAAACTCCCTTGCCTTAATCTCATTATCGCAAATTATAAAGCCTTTTTTACCCTTGTCCCGACATAGCCTGCTTACAATAACAGGTTTAAGCCCGTCTGCCATACCTGTTGTATACAGTAAGCTATCATCGCTTTTTAAAAGCCTGCTGTATGCACGGGAGCCTTTAAGCATATTTTCAAACATTTCCGTCATTTTCCTTTGCTTTGTTTTTTCTGTTAAATCTGTTCATTGCCTCATTAACACCGCTCTCCAATATAACCTTAACTCCATCACCTGCATCTGTAATGCCTTTAACAATGCTCTCCCCCTCTTCATTGCTAAATCGTGAAAGCACCCAGTCAGCCAAATCCCAGCCTGCCGGTTTTTCCCCCACACCCACACGCACTCTGCAAAAATCCTCTCTGTTCAGATGATATATAATGTTTCTTAAACCCTTTTGCCCTCCGTCACTGCCGCTTTTTCTTATTCTTATACTGCCTACAGGTAAATTTATGTCATCACAGCATACAATAAGCCTGTCTGTGTCCAATTTGTAAAAGCTCATCGCCTCCTTAACAGATACTCCGCTTAAATTCATATATGTGACGGGTTTTAAAAGAATTACCTTTTCAGCGCCAATTCTGCCCTCTCCCGCAATTCCGCTGAACTTGCTTTTGCTCATATCTATGTTAAAGTCATACGCCAGCTTGTCAATTACCTCATACCCCGTATTGTGCCTTGTATATTTATACTCCCTGCCCGGGTTTCCCAGTCCTACAATTAAATACATATCATCTCTCCCGTAACACAGCGTAAACCGCAATAACCCCCAATTTAAAAATCGGGGGGTGCAATGCCTTTTGTGTTTGTTTTGCTTATAAATTTTCTTTAATTTTGTTAATAATAACCTCGTACTCCTCATCTGTTAAATACTTCGGCGGATTTACATTCATTTCAAAAGTTCCTCCAAAAGTATGTCCGCCCTCCTGCTTCGGGGCAATATGTACATGTAAATGAGGAAGAGTGTCGGAAAACATACCGTAGTTTACCTTTGCGGGTTTAACCGCCTTGTTTATGGCAGCTCCAACCCTTTTCACATCGGCAAAAAGCTCCGCAGCCTCTTCATCGGATAAATCAAAAAGCTCTCTGCCGTGATCCTTATATGCCACAACACATCTTCCGTAATATGTCTGCTCTCTGAATAAATATAATTTGGATACCTTTAAATCACAAATAGGTATCATAAGAGAATTTAGCTTAGCCTTGTCGTCACAATATAAACAGCTCATAAAAAACACCTCCGAAATATTCAATATTTGTACTTTGCATACACTGTATACTCATACCGCCGACTTTTACTGATACTATTATACCCCAAACCTTAACCGATTACAACCTATTTTAATTTTCATTATAAATTTTTTTAAGTAATCGCTATAGATAAAATTCTGCCAATATGGTAAAATAAGGTCAGCTCAAAATCAGGGCGAAGCCAAATACAAACGGAATTATTAAAAGGAGGCGTAATATTATGAATAAAAGCATCGTTAAAAAAGAAAGCGTTGCTTTGTGTGCCGCTGTTGCGGGAATTTTGTTATCGGGCTGCAGCCGCAAATCGGTGGGCATTATCGGCGGTGATGACGGTTCAGCTTCCGTCTTTGTTACGGAGTCGGATGAAAAAACAAATTACCCATCTGAAACAAAGACTGTTAAAGCAGTTAAAATTGATGGGTATCTGTATTATGATACAGATGAGGACAGAGATGCCGGCGGAAGCTTGAATAATATGGACGGAAGCTTTGTAAAGATGGCGGAAGCATACGAAATCCCGCAAAATGACGGTGAATCCAACTTTGAATTAAATGGTGATGAAAACAGCTATAAGCATGGCAAAACAGATGATACGGTTGAAATACTTATTGACGGCGAATGGGAAATTTTCAAAAAAATTTATGACAGCGAAAAAGATGTTTCAGCCTATAAATATATAATGCAAGTTGAGGGTCAAACCCAATATGGCGAAGCTGAATATATTGTGCTTTCCAATGACATAAATATTACCGCAAATGATGTCGCAAAATCCGCGCTAAGCTCCGACTCTCGGGATAATACGGATATTTATATGGTTTCTTGGGAAAATGACTGATTTTTCAAAAACAAAAAACACTTATTAAAATGCGCACAGAGCAGTCCTGAAACGGGACTGCTCTGTTTACATCAATTCATATACAATACTGTTTTATTTTGGCTTATTGTTTTTTTTACATCAATAATCCGCTGATTTTCCGACCCTCTGAATTTTAGGGAAATATTCTTTTTCTCCAAAACAAAGGGCCCGTCCACCAAAACATCTATATAAGAAAGCATTTCTTCCGTAACCTCGCAAAACTTACTGCCGCCCTTTGCAAGCTGTTTATCCAGCAAAAAACCGGTAAACGCCCAAACATTTTTTTGGGGGTACATCTCCTTAACCTTTTTAACAAGTCCCACAAGGCATCTTTGGTTTTCAGGCTCAAACGGTTCTCCTCCCAAAAGTGTCAGACCGCTAATATAAGGCTTTCCAACAGCCTCAAGGAGCATATTTTCCGTAGCCTGCGTATACTCTCTGCCATATTTAAAATCCCACGTTTCAGGCTGAAAGCACCCCTTGCAGCGGTTAGTACAGCCGGAAACAAACAATGTTACCCTAACTCCCTCGCCGTTTGCAATGTCGCAGGTATCCACTGCGCCGTAATACACGGCTTATGCCTCCTCGGCATATACGGGATTGGAAAGGTGCATTACCCTGTCCTTAATTTCCTGCGTTCTGCCCTGGTTCCAAAACTGTGTTCCTATATATCCGCAGGTTCTTCTTGCCACATTAAGCCTGTTCTGGTCTCTGTTGCCGCAGCTCGGACATTCCCACACAAGCTTGCCGTCATTATCGGTAACAATTTTAATCTCACCGCTAAAGCCGCACTCCTGGCAATAGTCGCTTTTTGTGTTAAGCTCCGCATACATAATATGGTCGTAAATATGCTGAATTACCGCAAGAACGGCAGGTATGTTGTTTTGCATATCAGGCACTTCCACATAGCTTATCGCCCCTCCGGGAGAAAGCTTTTGGAATTGAGCCTCAAATGTGAGCTTGTCAAATGCGTTAATGTTTTCGGTAACGTGTACATGATAGCTGTTTGTAATATAGTTTTTGTCCGTAACTCCCTCAATTATGCCAAAACGCTTTTGCAGACACTTGGCAAACTTATAGGTTGTGCTTTCAAGGGGTGTTCCGTAAAGGCTGAAATCTATATTGTCCTGTTCTCTCCATTTTTTGCAGGCGGCATTAAGCTTTTCCATTACACTGAGGGCAAAAGGTGTTGCGGCAGGGTCTGTGTGGGATTTGCCGGTCATATATCTTGTACATTCGCAAAGTCCCGCATATCCCAGAGAAATTGTGGAATATCCTCCGTAAAGCAGCTTGTCAATCTTTTCACCCTTTTTAAGCCTTGCCAAAGCTCCGTACTGCCAAAGTATGGGCGCAACGTCCGATGGAGTTCCCTTTAAGCGGTTATGCCTGCATTTTAAAGCCTTGTAGCAAAGCTCCAGCCTTTCGTCAAAAATTTTATCAAACAGCTCAAAATCTCCGCCCGAAGAACAGGCAATATCCACAAGATTAAGTGTAACAACACCTTGGTTAAATCTGCCGTAATATTTAGGCTTGCCGTTTTCGTCCACATAAGGAGTCAAAAAGCTCCTGCACCCCATGCAGGCATAGCAGTTGCCATTGCCGTTTTTATCCACCTTGTCTTTAAGCATAATTTTTTCGGAAATATAATCAGGCACCATTCTTTTTGCTGTACACTTTGCCGCCAGCTCAGTTAAATACCAAAAACGGCTGCCGGGCTTTATATTGTCCTCCTCAAGCACATAAATCAGCTTTGGAAACGCAGGAGTTATGTAAACACCCTCCTCATTTTTAACGCCCTTCATACGCTGATGGAGCATTTCCTCAATAATAAGCGCAAGGTCGTCCTTTGTCTGTCCGTCGGGCACTTCGTTTAAATACATAAATACGGTAACAAAGGGCGCCTGACCGTTGGTTGTCATAAGTGTAATTACCTGATACTGTATCATTTGAACACCCTGACGAATTTCACGCCTTACACGCATTTCAGCCACGTCCTTAATTTCCTCTTCCGTTGCGTCAATGCCCTGCCTGTCAAACTCTTCCCTTACCTCCGCCAAATATTTTTCTCTGCTTACCTGAACAAATGGCGCAAGATGAGAAAGCGTTATGCTCTGCCCGCCGTATTGCGAGCTGGCAATTTGAGCAATGCCCTGTGTGGCAATATTGCAGGCAGTGGAAAAGCTGTGAGGTCTGTCAATCATTGTTTCGCTTATAACAGTACCGTTTTGCAGCATATCCTCCAAATTTACAAGGCAGCAGTTATGCATATGCTGAGCAAAATAGTCAGCGTCATGAAAATGTATAATACCCTTTTCGTGAGCGTCCAATACATCGGCAGGAAGCAAAAATCTCCTTGTAATATCCTTGCTGACCTCACCTGCCATATAGTCCCTCTGAACACTGTTAATTGTGGGGTTTTTGTTGGAGTTTTCCTGCTTAACCTCTTCGTTGTCATATTCCAAAAGGCTTAAAATCTGTTCATCTGTAGTGTTGGATTTACGCACCATGGCACGCTTATAGCGGTACTTAATGTAGTTTTTAGCCACATTGTAAGCGCTCTGCTTCATAATTTCCTCTTCCACCATGTCCTGAATTTCCTCAACGCTCATAGCTCTGGTAATGGATTCCCCCACGCCCTCAATTTTTTCCGCAATGGAAACTATCTGTTCCTTGCTCATTTTGTCCGCATCCGTTACGGTATTGTTTGCCTTTTGAATTGCAACAATTATTTTTGTAATATTAAACGGTTCTTCCGAGCCGCTGCGTTTAAGTATTTTCATAAGCTTCCTCCTCTTTTAATTATGTTAATAGGTCAAGCACTAAATATAGTAGTTTTAAGCCTTGTTTTTACTAAATATCGAAATCTATTATAATACATACAAATAAAACTTTCAAGTATTATTTTTTAAAAATTTTTACGCTTTTTTTGAAAACATCTGTTTATATGATAATAATCGCATAAAATTTTATATTATACTTTTTTATATTTCAATAAAGCCTAAACACTGTTGCAAAAAAGCCATACAGGTGTTATAGTAAAATAAAACAAATTAATTTACCAAGGAGATAAAAATGATTATAAGAGATTTTAAACAGTCGGATTTGGAAAGCTTTTATGCTATGAGCAAAGATTTTTACACATGCGGAGCCGCCCTTAAGGATATTCCCGATAAAAACAGAATTAATGCCTTTAACGAAATTATAAACGGCTCTCCCTGCATAAGAGGTCTGATTTTTGAAGAAAACAACGAAACAATAGGCTACGCTCTGCTGACATTTTTTTACAGCTGCGAGGCGGGCAGTCCCATGTGCCTTATAGACGAAATATATTTTAAAAAGGAACACAGAGGCCGGGGCAACGGCACACAATACTTAAATTGGGTTTTTAAAACCTACCCCCGCCACAGCTTTAGGTTAGAGGTAATGCCCGGCAAAACGGACGCCATAAAGCTCTACAAAAAAATGGGCTTTGAAAGCCTTGATTACCTTCAGCTTGTAAAAATTTTATAAAAGCAGGCATAATTTATCCCCAAAAGCATATATATTACAGATAATATTTTACACGGAGGGGATAAAATGAAAGGTTTAATTATATTTTCCGTTATTTTAACAGCCGTGCTTTTCGGCTGTTCCGCAGGCAGGCAAACAGCCGAAATCTCTCAGGCGGAGCAGGGAGCGTACGGACAAGCCTTGCCCGTAACAAGAGGAGAGGCGGCTCGTATGCTTGCCCTGTGTTTATATACAAATATGGAAATTTACCAAATGGAAAATAAGGCAGATTTTAAAGACGTTGCACGGTCGGACAGGCTTTACCCCTACATAAATGCCGCAGTAAACGCAGGTGTTATGGCAGGAGATAATGACAAATTCCGCTCGGAGGATTATCTCACAGTTGAAGAAGCGTCTTTTATTATAAATAATGCGGATAAAACAAAGCGGCTGAAAATAGATGCCGGCGAGTCCGCAAAAACAAGTCCCATTTCCTACTGTATTTGGGTGGAAATACTTGATAAGCTGTCCGAAAGCGGCAATACAAAAAATGTTGAAAAACGTGAAATGACCCTTTTAATGACAGAATACGACAATAAAAGCATACAGGACTATGCAATAACCGATAAGGGTCTTTTTAAAACAGACGGCTTTGTAGGCAACAATGTAGAATACTGCGGCTGTGCCTTTTTGGTAAAGGAAAATGCCATAATAGCCATAAGTGAAGTAACCACCCTAACCCCCGCCTTGAATAAGGCGCTGGTATTAAAATCCTCTTCGGATAAAACGGAAATATTTTCAGGCGGCTGCACAAAAGTCCTTAAAGGTCATATAGAGGGCAAGCTTCCGCTTGTTGCGGATATTACCATAGAAAAGGACACAGTAAAGGAAAGCGCCCCCTATACCGCAGTAAAGCAGGGCAGGGTTTTATCGGTAAACAGTCAAATTTTGTTTGATGATGATTTTTCATACAATACAGATGAAAATTTTTTTGTGTACTCTACATATAATGGCATACAAAGGGAAGGCAAAACCGCCCTATTAAGCGGCAGCAACGCTGATGTTGTTTTCAGCCAAAACAAAGCAATTTGCGCCATAGTTAAGGAAGAGCCGAAAAGTGATAAAATAAGAATAAATATAACATCGCCCCAAGGCACGGCAACGCAAAACAGCATTAAAATAACCTGTACCGACAGCTATAAAATCAAAAGCGGAACAAAAGAAACTGACTTTGACAAAAACAGTATATATGAGCTTAACAATACAGAGGGGAAAACAGTTTTCGGCGGCAAAAGAGCCGTTGTAACAACAAAGGGCAGCCTTACCGTAAACGGAAAAAACTGCGGCGGCAGTGCTGAAATTATAATTACGGAAGATGGCTATTCCGTTGTGAGGGAAACAGAGCTTGAAGAATATCTTTGGGGTGTGGTATGCGCTGAAATGCCCTCTTCCTACCATATAGAGGCGCTAAAGGCTCAGGCTGTTGCCGCAAGGAGCTATGCCTATAAACAGCGGCAGGATAACTCCAAGCTCCGGTACGGCGCAAATATAGACGATACAACCGCATTTCAGGTTTACAATCCCTCAACAGTATGCGATGAAGCCAAAAAAGCCGTTAAAGCAACGGAAAACCAATATATAACATATAACGGAGAGATTGTAAAAGCCAACTTTTACTCCACCTCCTGCGGAACAGGCGCAAACAGCGGCGAAATTTGGGGAAACGGCAGTATATACCCGGCATCAACCCCAAAATATCTGTCCTGCAAATCCATAGGCGGCTCCCCTGTTCCCGATTTTGATAATGAAGCCGCAGCTCTCGCATTTTTTAAATCCAAGGACGAAAATGCCCTTGAAGCGGACTTCCCCTATTACAGATGGAGCTTTGAAACCGATGGCTCAACGGTAAATAACGCAAAGGGCAAGGTAAACTCTATAACCGTCACAAAAAGAGGTGTGGGAGGAAATGTAATGGAGCTTGCGGTAAGCTGTGAAAACGGTGATATAACAATTACGGGAGAAAATGCCGTAAGAAGCTTTATTAACCCAAATTCCATAACCCTGCAAAACGGCGCAACAGCAAGCTTTAAAAGCCTGCCAAGCACATTTTTTGCCATAGAAAGGCAAAACGGCAAATTCTGTTTTTACGGCGGCGGTTACGGTCACGGTGTGGGTATGAGCCAAAACGGCGCGCAGGCTCTTGCCCTAAAAGGCAAAAATTATAAATATATTTTGGAATACTTTTTCAGCGAAACAAAAGTAAATAAACAAAAATAATAAAAAGCTATTGAGAAACCCGTAAAAATATGTTAAAATGTAATAAATTTATAAAGAAGGTGATTTTTATGTATATATGGGAACTGAATACATCTCGTGTAATAGCTCTTAGGGCGGATTTATCCGCCGCAAAGGCTTATCAGCTTGTGGAAAATGTGGATCATACAAAATTCCCCGTTGTGGACTCCTCCAATAAACTTGTGGGGATAGTTGAAAAATCCGATCTTGCTGATATTTCCTCTACCTCAAGTCCCTTTAAGGAGCTGCGTTTTTCTTCCATCTTAAGCCAAACAAAGGTAAGAGATGTTATGAACGGCAATGTGTATTATGCAAAAGAAACGGATACCATTTGGCAGGCGGCGCTTAATATGAAAGACCATCGTGTAAGTATTCTGCCTGTTGTAAACGAAGATAATGAGGTTATAAGCGTACTTGCAAGAAACGACATTTTTAAGGCTCTTTTAAACCTTACGGGAGCAAAGCTTTCGGGCATCCACATTTCCGTGCTGACTGATGACCCAAATTCTCTTTTCAATATTGCGGAAACGGTAAAGGCAAACAACTGTACTCTTCATTTTATTGCTTTTACAGGCAAAACAGCAGACCTTAAAATAAGCGGTGCAAATGCCGAAAGAGTAAAGGATGAAATTGAAAAATCCTATAAAATTAAATATACTTATACAATTAACTGACGTCAAAACCGTAAAAAGCCATTCTCGCAAACAAGCTGAGAACGGCTCTTTTTTATAATAAAACCGGTTGAATTTGTCTGCCCTGCAACGCTTTTTCAACAGTATCACTGAGCTTTTCAAAATCAGCCACCAGGGACATAGGCTTGCCGGCGCTGTCATCCTGCCCAAAGGGTACAAAATAAATGTTCTTTCTGTTCATCATTAAACCTATGTTTTTAAAGTTCCCCGCCAAGCCGTCGTTTGTGGCAACGGCAATAACAACGGGGCTTTCGTTTCTTAAATGCGCCTTTACCGCCAATGTAACCGCCGTATCGGCTATGCCGTTAGCAATTTTAGCCAAAGTGTTTCCCGTACAGGGAAAAACCGCCAAAACATCAAACATCTTTTTGGGGCCTATAGGCTCAGCCTCCCATATTTCTTCAATAATACCCTTTCCGCTGATTTTCCTCAGCCGCTCTTTAAAGTCCTCAGCCTTTCCAAAGCGAGTGTCTGCGGCAGCTGCTGCGGCGCTCATAACAATTTGCATATCATACTTATCCCCAAGCTCCTCCAAAACGCCGCACGCCTTGCCAAAACAGCAAAAAGAACCGCACATTCCAATGCCTAATCTGATTTTTTCATACAACAAAACCACCTCCCTGTTTATACTATTCATTAATAAACAGAGAGGTTACTGTTATAATGCCTTTTCGCTTGTAAAGTATTCTTCCGCAAACTGCAGGTCGCACTCATACAGCAAAATAACAAGCTCATCACCCTGACGTATAATAACGTCGCCCCGTGGCACAACCTCATCTAACCCGCGCTTGATAGATACAAGCAAAAGGTTTTTAGGTATTTTAAGCTCTCTTATAGCCTTGTTTACAACGTATGAAGAAATATCAACGGGTATTTCTATCATAACCCTTTTTCCTCTTTCGTCAGGCTCTTTAACCTTTCTTAAAGAATTGTTCAAAAGCATTTCATAAACAGATTTGCATCTAAAAATCTCCGTTACAACAAAAGCCACAATAGTTACAACGGATAAAAACAAAAACCTGCTGAAGCTGCCTGTCATTTCACATACCAAAATTATCCCCGTAACGGGCGCTTTTGTTACCGCGCCAAAAAAGCCTGCCAAAGAGATTGCTATAAAAAAACCCATACAGCCGGGGCCTATGCTGAAATATTTTACAAATATCATTGTAAAAACGGCTCCTGTAAGTGCGCCTATTGTAAGCAACGGCAAAAAAATCCCTCCCGGTGCGCCTGAAGAAAAACAAAACTGAGTAAAACAGAATTTAACAATAAGCAATAACAAAAGCATATTAAGTCCGTAGCTTTCTGTTGCCAACGCCTCGATCATATTATGCCCTCCGCCCAAAAGCTGCGGCAGAGTAAGGGCAATTATCCCTGTAAATATAAATGCCGGCACCTGCTTCATAAAATAGGGCAGCTTAAAAATATCATCATAATGATTTGTAAAAAATATAATGCACTTGTTAAAAATTACCGCCATAAAGCCAAGGCCTATACCGGCAATTACAACATAGTACATACTCCTGTAGGGTATTCTTGTAATTTCTCCAAGCTTAAAAACAGGCTGACTTCCAAAAATAAATTTGGAAACCATATCCGCAGTAATGCCCGTTGTCATTCCCCCGATAAAAAGATATTTGTTAAAGCTTTTATGCAGCTCCTCCATAACAAACAGCACAGCCGCAAAGGGCGCATTAAAGGCCGCCGCCAAGCCTGCCGCCGCGCCGAATGTTAAAAGATACCTTTCCTTTGTTTTGGGACGCTTTAAAAACCTGCTTATACCAATGCCCGTTACTGCTCCTATTTGTATTGAGGGGCCTTCACGCCCCAAGCTCATACCCGAGCCTAAACAAATAAGTCCTCCCAAAAATTTTAAAATAAGCACCCTAAACCATTTAAACCTCATTTTTCCAAGCAAAACACCCTCCACCTGAGGTATGCCGCTGCCTGAAATAAGCGGCTCTGTTTTTACCATAAGTCCCGTAATACAACCCAATGCCGTAAGCGCCGAAAACATAATTAAAGCCTTCGGCAGGCTGTTCACACTGCTGTACATATTTTGCGAAAAATCAAAAATTTTCGCCAGTAATAGTCTGTAAATACTTACAATCAATCCACCGATGAGTCCTACAAAAATACCCTCAAAAATAATGGTATATCGGTAGCTGTCCGTTTCCGCAAGCATTTTTTCCGTTTTGTTCATTTTCTCCCTCTTTGCATTAACCGCAAAAAACATCGGAGCTAAATTGCTCCGATGTAAAATTATTATCAGCCGAAAAGTCCCTTTGTGTAAAAAGCCTTTTTGTTTTGTATGGCGTCCCTTGCGGTTTTCTCCCCTGCCGTCATAACAGTCAGTTTAAGCTTATCTTCCGTATTTTCCCTGTAAATGGTTTCAATCTCGTTGTAAACCGTTTCCTTGCCGTTCTTATCCCCTTTATATTCAATAACAACAAGGGGTGTAGGCTTGCTGTCCTTTGCGGAATGATAAATTTCCAAAAAATAAGCCTTGCTTATTGTTTTAACACCTTTAAAATACTTCTTAAAAGCCTTTAAAAGCTCCGTCGGCTCCTCTAAAGGCTCTCCGATATATAAAATATCATCAGTTCCTGTCTTTTTCTCTTGTTCAACAGCCTGCTGAGCCGCTGTCTGAGTCCGCATAGCCTTAGTCTGTTCAGCCATATTTGCCATATTTTCGCTAAGCTGCTTTAAAACATTTACCTCCAGCAAAAGTCCCTGACTGAAGGCATTAATAATAACGCCCTTAATGGAGTCCGCCGAGCCTGTGGCAATCTTTAAAATTTCAGGAAAAGGCATTGCCGCAGCCTCCTTCGGAAAATTAGGCTGTTTTTTAATTTCGTCCCAGTCCGTAAACACACCAAAAAGATTTTCGCCCTGTTTGTTTTTAAGCATCATAAATTTAAGCTCAACCTTTTGTGTGTTCTCGCCGGTTTTTTCCTTTTTTATTGCCGTACAAGGCACCAACAGACGGGATTTTAAAAGCTGCTGAATAAAAGTAGCCTGGGTATTTCTGTTGGGATCCGCCTTAAAAAGCTCCATTGCATTAATAAGGTTGGGATTTTTTATTTCATTGTTTTTTGCCTGTGCGTTTTCGCCTGCAGGCTTATCGTTACTGTTCATAAAAACACCTCATAGTTATTCTTTATAATAGTTTATAAGACACCCTGCAAGAATTATTTTTCTCTCATCCTCCGTAAGCTCTGCCATATTAAGAGTAAATTCATTCAGCTTGCCGTTTTTAACAACATAAGCCGTTATATCCTTTGCATTTTCAGCAATAGCCTTTCTTACATCGGGTACAAAAATATAGTCGCTGTTTTCAAAAGGAGTTTCCCCCTCAAAAACAAACGGCAGCATACCCCAGTTAATAAGGTTGGAGCGGTATCTCTTTGTGGCATATTCCTTGGCAATGTTAGCCCAGCCGCCGATTACCTTCTGGCAGCTTGCAGCCTGTTCTCTTGCCGAGCCGTCACCGGGTTTTATTGCATATATGGTTGTGCCAATGCCTACGTCTGTTCTAAAATGAATATCACTGTATCTTTCGTCATCTTTAATTGTATTAAAAATTTCCTCAAGCTCAGGCAAAACCTTTTTGGGGCATTGTCCCTCAGTGTTTCTTGCAATTTCCGCCTTCTGCACTTCCTTTGTTCTTCCAACATAAGCAGGGTCTTTACGGGAAAGAGTAAACTCCGCCAGCCCTAAAGGATTTGAACGGTAAGAGCTTGTTTCTCCCGAGGGGATAAGCTCGTCCGTTGTGGTAACAGGGTCGGTAATATAGCTTACTACCTTTAGTAAAAGATTGTTTGGCAGTGCGCTCATAGCCGGCCAGTCCGTAATGTTCGGCCCAAACTTTAGCTCAACACTTGGGTCGGCTTTGCCAAAGCCGTTGTATACTCTGTTATCATATACGGATTTGTTAAAATAATACTTAGGCTTGCTGAAATTAACATCTATATCCGTAGCCGCCGTAAGCACGCCATGGTTTGCGGCAGTTGCGGCAATGGAGCGTGCGTCCATAAGCGCAACGGAAGCTATCTGACCGTTACCCGGCTTTGAACCCTCTCTGTTGGGGAAGTTTCTTGTGGAATGTCTTATTGAAAGACCGTTGTTTGGCGGCACATCTCCTGCTCCAAAGCAAGGGCCGCAAAAAGCGGAACGCACCGTAGCGCCTGCCTCCATAAGCTTAAATATTGAGCCGTTTTCCACAAGCCTCATAAATACGGGCTGAGATGACGGATAAACGGATAATGCAAATTCATCACTGCCTGTTGTTTTACCGCATAAAATATCCGCGGCATCGCAAATGTTGTCATAAGTTCCTCCTGCGCAGCCTGCGATAACGCCCTGCTCAACCGTAAGCCTGCCGTTTTTAACCTTGTCTTTAAGTTTAAGGCTTATGCCCGGTGCGGAAATCTGCTTTGTGCCGTTCTTTTCAACAATATCCAGAATGTCAAGGAGATTTTCGTTCAGCTCGTCTATTGTATATACGTTAGACGGGTGGAAAGGCATTGCTATCATAGGCTTAATCTTTGCAAGGTCTACATATACAAGACCGTCATAATAAGCTCCGTTTTGCGGTTTAAGCTCCTTATAGGCCTCGGCTCTGCCGTGAATACCGTACCAGTCCTTAACATTGTTATCCGTTGCCCAAACGGAAGAAAGACAGGTGGTTTCCGTTGTCATAACGTCAATTCCGTTTCTGTACTCCACGGAAAGATTTTTAATGCCGTCACCAATAAACTCCATAACCTTGTTCTTAACATAACCGTTTTTAAATACTGCCCCTATAATTGCAAGAGCCACGTCCTGAGGGCCAACCCCGGGGTCAGGCTTTCCCGTTAAATAAATACCCGCAACATCGGGGTAATTTACATCATAGGTTTTGCATAAAAGCTGCTTTGCCAGCTCACCGCCGCCCTCGCCTATTGCCATTGTTCCCAAAGCGCCGTACCTTGTGTGGCTGTCACTTCCGATAATCATTTTTCCGCAGCCTGCCATCATTTCCCTCATATACTGATGAATAACGGCTAAGTGAGCAGGCACATAAATTCCGCCGTATTTTTTTGCGGCGGAGAGTCCAAAGGCATGGTCGTCCTCATTAATTGTGCCTCCCACGGCGCAAAGAGAATTGTGACAGTTTGTTAAAACGTAAGGTATGGGAAATTCCTTTAGTCCCGATGCCCTTGCCGTTTGAATAATTCCCACATAAGTAATATCGTGAGAAGCCATAGCGTCAAACTTAATTTTAAGCCGCTTCATATTCCCGGATGTGTTGTGTTTTTCCAAAATTGAATAGGCAATGGTCTTTTTTCTTGCTTCGTCAATATTATCATTAATGCCTAAAGCCTTCAGCCTTGCCTTTCCTTGAGCATCATCTCCGATAATTTCCCCATTGGCATAAAAAATACCCCCGTCATAAAGTTTTATCATAGCTTTCCTCCTGATTTATACACAAATTTTCATCTCCAAAAATTCGTCATTATAATTCTACCACAATTCACCCTGTATTTCAACTGCTTTCATTTCCATTAACGGAAGCGCTTATAATGGCAACCTTATCGCAAACATCATTTATGGGGCTGTAGTCCAAATCAAGCTCTTTTGCCGCATTTATGTTTACCGCAGCATTAGATGCGGCTAATGTTGTAACTCCTAAATCCTTAACTTCTTTTTTGTTTATAACTATGTCCACAACACGGTCTGCCGCAGCATAACCGGCTTTTTCCAAATTATCCCCGTAAGCGGCAAAAGCGCCGTGCTTTGTAAAAACAGCGGAGGTTGTATAATGAGGTATGCCTGCCTGTGTTAAAATTCCGCTGACATTTTCCTCTGCGGAAAGCACAACGCCGTCCTCCGGAGAAAACACAGCCTCCGCTCCCTCTTGTGAAAGCAGACTTGCCGCCTCCTCAGCCTCCGAGCTGTTTTCGGCTGTCTTTTCAATATATTTTATTCCCAGGCTCTCACACTCTTCCTTTGCCTGCTCCGCATAATAGCTGCTGTATTTATCGTTTCCGTTATATAATATACCCACAGCTTCAAGCTCAGGCTGTACCGCTTTAATCATATCAAACACAACGCCTGTATTCTGCTCGTAATATATGCAGGCATTGTAAGCAAGCTCCTTTTTAAGCTCATAGCTGTTTGTAATGTAAATTACGGGCAAATCCGTTTCTTCATTAAAAAGAATTTCCGAAGCTCTGCTGTCCGCCGTTATAACAACATCGGTATTTTCTGCATCAATGCCGTCAACAGCCGCTTTAAACTTATCCTCGTCATTTTCGCCGCAGATAAAATTAATGCTTATGCCGGTATTTCTTTCCTTGCCTATTCTTGTAAGCTTCTCCTCCAAAGCAGAGTCTATTTCCTGCGTTGCGGCATTATCCTCAAAGCAAAGCACCTCAACATTGTAGCTTTCCTTTTTAATAACCTCCGAGCCGCCTTTTCCGCAGCCTGCCAAGCATAAAATACCTGCCGCCAAAATTAAAATGTTGGTTTTTTTCTTCATTGTTATCTCTCCTTTTGCAAAAAATACAACAATCAGTTTATTTTTGTTTCGTCCGTTCTGTTTTCGGCTTTTCGCTTTGCTTCTTTTTCAATATTCATATTCTCACGCTTACGTCTTTCTTCAAGCTCTTTGGCAATATCCTGCCAGTCCAGTCCCATTTCAGCCATAAGCACCTCCGCATGAAAAATAACATCGCAAATTTCCCCCACGGTTTCCTGCTTATTGTTGTTTTTTGCCGCAATAACAACCTCCGTTGCCTCTTCACCAATCTTTTTAAGTATTTTGTCCGTACCCTTTTTAAAAAGATAGCTTGTATAGCTGCCCTCGGAGGGGTTTAACTGCCTTTCCTTAATTACCTTAAACTCATCAAGTAAAGCCTTTTCAATGCCGCTCATATTCATTCTCCTTTAAAATCCCCTATTTTTCTGTAAAAACAGGAATAGCTGCCCGTATGACAAGCCGCCCCCTCCTGCTCAACAAGCAAAAGAACAGTGTCGCAGTCGCAATCATACCTTATTTCCTTAACGTGCTGAAAATGCCCCGAGGTTTCCCCCTTTATCCAAAGCTTTTGCCTGCTTCTGCTCCAATATGTGCCTTTTCCCGTTTTCAGGGTAGTGTCAAAAGCCTCTTTGTTCATATAAGCAAGCATAAGCACCTCCCCCGTTTCACAGTCCTGCACAATGGCAGGTATAAGTCCGCAGGAGTTAAATTTAAGTGCAACCTCACTGCTAAGTGTATCAATAATTTTTGTTTTCATAGCCTTACCTCAATCTGACAGGCACGCCCCTGCGCGCAAGATATTCTTTAAGCTCAATCATATCCAGCTCTCTGTAATGAAAAAGCGATGCCGCCAGCGCCGCCTCAGCTCCCCCTGCGGTTAAAGCATCATAAAAATGCTCCTTTGCGCCTGCTCCGCCTGATGCAATTACGGGAATATTCACCGCTTGAGAAACCGCCCTTGTAAGCTCAATATCATACCCCGCCTTTGTTCCGTCACAATCCATGCTTGTAAGCAAAATTTCTCCCGCTCCCAGCCTTTCCGCCAAAACCGCCCATTCAACGGCGTCTTTGCCCGTATTAACTCTTCCGCCGTTTAAATATACGTCAAAGCCTCCGTCATTCCGCCTTTTAGCATCTATGGCAACCACAACGCATTGAGCGCCAAACCTGAGCGCCGCCTCGGTAATAAGCTCGGGTCTTTTAAGCGCTGCGGAGTTCACTGAAATTTTGTCCGCCCCTGCCGAAAGAATTTCCCTGAAATCCTCAACCGTTCTTATGCCTCCGCCAACGGTAAGAGGTATAAAAACCTGCTCGGCTGTTCTTGCAACCACGTCCGTTATAATACTCCTTGCATCGGATGACGCCGTAATATCCAAAAACACAATCTCGTCCGCAAGGCTTTTGTTGTACATGGCGGCAACCTCCACAGGGTCGCCGGCATCTCTTAAATTAACAAAATTAACACCTTTAACAACTCTGCCGTTGTTTACGTCCAAACAGGGAATAATTCTTTTAGTAAGCATATTCCTCACCCCTTAAATTTTTCAAGCGCCTGCTCTAAGTTCAGTGCGCCGTTGTAAAGAGCCTTGCCTATAATAACACCGTAAGCGCCTGCTTTTTTGCACCCCTCAATGTCCGCCATGGAAGAAACCCCTCCCGATGCAATAACATCAAGTCCCGTTTTTTCAATAAGCTCCTTTGTTGCCGTAAGGTTCGGCCCGCACATCATTCCGTCTTTGGATATGTCCGTATAAATAATTACTTTTACTCCATATTCCTTCATTTTAAGAGCCAGCTCCACAGCTGTAATGCCGCTAACCTCTTTCCAGCCCTTAATGGCAACAAGTCCGTTTTTTGCGTCAATGCCAACGGCAATTTTGTCCCCGTAAAGGTCGCAGGCAGCCTTTACAAGCCGGGGGTTGGTAACGGCAGCCGTTCCTATAATAACTCTGTCCGCTCCGGCGTTAATTCTTTCGGTAACATCATCTAAACAGCGTACTCCGCCCCCTGTTTGTATTTTCAAATCAAAGCGTGACTTAATTTCTTTAATTATATCCGTTATGCAGCTTTTGCCGTATCTTGCGCCGTCCAAATCCACAATATGCAAAATATTGCTGCCGCACTCTGCCCAGTTTTTTGCCGCCTCTACAGGGCTCTCGTTAAAAACCGTAGCCTTGTCGTAATCTCCCTGTAACAGTCTTACGGCTTTTCCGCCAAGCACATCTACAGCAGGATAAATAAACATAGTACCAAACCTTTCAAAAATTTTTATAAATTTATAAAACAGAAAAATTCCTCAATATCTGCAAACCCGTATCTCCGCTTTTTTCCGGGTGAAACTGCACCGCAAAAATGTTGTCCTTCTGCACGGCAACCTGAATTTCCTTTCCGTAAAACGCAGTGGCGCTTACAACAGGCGCAGCTGTTTGCAAATGGTAGGAATGAACAAAATAAACATAAGGATTTTCCTCGATATTTTCAAATAAGGGAGCTTTCATTTTAACGTTAAGACTGTTCCAGCCAATTTGAGGTATCTTAACTCCCTCGGGCAGCTTAACAACCTCTCCCTGTATAAGTCCCAGTCCCTTATGCTCGCCGTTTTCATAGCTTTTATCAAAAATCATCTGCATACCAAGGCAAATACCCAAAAAATACTTTCCCTGTTTAATGCTTTCGCAAACAGCCTCGTCAAAGCCTGTTTTATGTATAAAATTCATGGCGTCCTCAAAGGCTCCGACCCCGGGCAAAACAACCTTTCCGCAGTCCTTCAGCTCTTTCGGGTCTTTTACAATAACCGCTTCCCGCCCTATAAAATTAAATGCCTTTTGTACACTGCGCAAATTGCCCATGGTATAGTCAATTATGCCAATTTTCCCGGTAAAACTCATTATTCAAGCATCCCCTTTGTAGAAAGCGTACCCTCAACTCTCGGGTCAATTTCCGTTGCCATATCCAAAGCCTTACCAAATGCCTTAAATATGCCCTCCGCAATGTGGTGGTTGTTTTTACCGCTTAAAAGTTTAATGTGCAGGTTCATTCCGCAATTTGAGGAAACCGCCCTGAAAAACTCCTCCACCATTTCAGTATCAAACAAGCCTAAAGCAGGCACGGTAAATTCAGCGTCAAAAACAAAAACATCTCTTCCGCTTAAATCCATGGAGCAAAGCACAAGCGCCTCGTCCATAGGTATAACCGCATAGCCGTAACGCCTTATGCCTGCTTTATCTCCCAATGCTTTCGCAATGCACTTTCCGAAAACAATGCCCACGTCCTCAACGGTATGATGACAGTCCACGTCCAAATCACCGTCGCAGCTTATACCCAAATCCAAAAAGCCATGCCTGCTTATGTGTGTTAGCATATGGTCGAAAAATCCTATACCCGTATCTATGGAACATTCTCCCCTGCCGTCAATATCCAAATGCATACTTATTTTAGTTTCCAGTGTGTTTCTTTCCAAAGATGCTGTTCTGTTCATAGGCTGTTCTCCTTATTATCTTTAAGCCTTACCCTTATGGAGTTTGCGTGGGCGGTCAGCCCCTCCGCATTGGCAAATGCAATAATGTCCTCTCCCAAATTGCTGAGAGCGTCCTGCGAAAATGATATTAAACTGGTTTTTTTAATAAAATCGTCAATAGAAAGAGGCGAGAAAAATCTTGCCGTTCCTCCCGTAGGCAAAACGTGGTTCGGCCCTGCCATATAATCTCCCAAAGGCTCGGGACTGTAATGCCCTAAAAATACAGCGCCTGCATTTTTAATGTATCTCAGTGCGGAAAAAGGCTCGGCAACGGATAACTCCAAATGCTCGGGAGCTACAAGGTTTGAAAGCCCGCAGGCCTGTTTAATGTCCTTAACAATTACAATTCCGCAATAATTTTCAAGAGATTTTTCTATAATTTCCCGTCTTTCAAGCAAAGCCGCCTGTTTGTAAACCTCATGGTAAACTTCCTTTGCCAGCCTTTCGCTTGTGGTAATAAGTATGGCGGACGCCATTTCGTCATGCTCCGCCTGAGAGAGCAAATCCGCCGCCACATACTCCGCCTTTGCACTTTCGTCCGCAATTACAAGAATTTCACTGGGGCCTGCAACAGAGTCTATATTAACATAGCCGAACACACTTCTTTTGGCGGTTGCCACAAAAATATTGCCCGGGCCTGTAATCTTGTCCGCCTTTTCAACGCTTTCAGTGCCAAAAGCCAGCGCGGCAATCGCCTGTGCGCCGCCGCATTTGTAAATCACGTCCGCCCCTGCAATATCCGCCGCAACAACGGTTGTGGGATAAACCTTTCCGCCGCTGTCTGCCGGAGTCATCATCAAAATTCTGCCAACCCCGGCAACACGGGCAGGTATAATATTCATAAGCACACTGGAGGGATAAGCCGCCTTTCCTCCGGGAACATAAACCCCTGCTTTTTCAAGGGGTCTTATAAGCTGTCCAAGCATTTCCCCTTTCTCATTAGGTTCAAGCCAGCTGTTCAGCTTTTGCTTTTCGTGGTAGTTCTTTATTCTTTCCGCCGCCCTTTTAATTACCCTGATAAGCTCAGGGTCAACGGCATTGTAAGCCTCCTCGATTTCTTCCCTGCTTACAATGAGATTACCCCTGTTTACATTAAATCCGTCAAATTTTTTTGTATATTCAAAAAGAGCCTCGTCGCCCCTTTCTCTTATATCCTTAATTATGCCGTCAACAATTTCCTGCACATTGCTTTTGCCCTGTGCGGAACGGTTAAACAGCTTTTCGGCAAGCCGTTTTCCGCTTTCTTCTCCGTATTTTATAATTTCCATAATCACTCACCTCTGACAGACCTTAACCCCTGTATAATTTCGTTTATTCTTCCGTACTTCATTTTCATGCTTACTCTGTTTACGGTAAGTCTTGCGGAAACGGGACAAATCTCCTCCAAAACCTCCAGTCCGTTTGCTTTAAGGGTAGAGCCTGTTTCAACAATATCAACAATAACGTCCGTAAGTCCCACAATGGGCGCCAACTCTACCGAGCCGTTAAGCTTAACAAACTCCACCGTCTGATGCTTTTTGTTAAAGTAGTAGTCCTTTGCGATATTAAGATATTTTGTGGCAACCCTTAAATTATTGCTGCCAAGCCTTTCCTTAACATCCGCAGGCCCCGCAACGGCAAAGCGGCATTTTCCAAACCCCAGATCCATTACCTGATAAATGTTTCGGTGTTCCTCCAAAAGAGTATCCCTTCCCACAATGCCAATATCCGCCGCGCCATACTCCACATAAGTAGGCACATCTTGAGCTTTTGCCAAAAAAAACCTGTATTTAAGCTCCTCGTTGGTAAATATCAGCTTTCGGCTGTCCTCTTTCATTTCATCGCAATTTATGCCTATTTTGCCCAAAAGCTCCATCGCCTTTTCAGCAAGCCTGCCTTTGGCAAGAGCAAATGTAATATATTCCATAAAAACAATCCTCCAAACAGAGCAGTGTTATCTCTCCGCATCTAAAAGGTCATCTATTTTCATAGTATCCTCACAACCCTCGTTTATATTGTATATTTTAACATTTTCATCATCAATAAAATAAAGTATTCCGCCGTAGCCTTTTTTGTGAGCATACTCTAAGCCGTCATCTATTCCGCCGAAAAAGTTTTCAATGTTCATACCGCTTTTTCTTAAAATTCTGCCTGCTTTAAGTGCGCAAAACTTGCCCTCATCAGTATAAACAAGGAGAGTATCCGCCTTTTTGGTGCTAAAGCTTATGCTGTTTGTTTCCAAAACAGGCATAAGCTCGTTTATTTTAACCGCAAAGCCAACTGCGGAAAAATCCCCGTCAAAGCTCCTGCAAAGCCTGTCATACCGTCCTCCGCTCAATATGGAGTAACCCGTACCCAAGGCATAGCCTCTGAAAATAATTCCAGTATAATATTCAAACTGCGGCACAATGCCAAGGTCAAAGCAAATATATTTTTCCATTTCGCAGCCCTTTAAAATGCCGTAAAGCTCTTTTAAATGAGAAATTGCTCCCACGGATAATGAATTTTTAAAAAGCTTTTCCGCTCTGTCCAAAACGGAGACATCCCCCAGGCATACAGAGAGATTATCGAAAAACGCCTTGTAGTCCTCCCCAATGTCAAGCTCTTTTATTATTTCGGAAACAGTTATATAATCCTTATCCAAAATGGCAGCCACAATTTTTTCTCTGTCGCTTTCGCAAATGCCTGCCTCTTCCATTGCCCCTTCCAAAAAACTTGCGTGACCGATGTCTATTTTAAAATCCGTAAGGTTCAGGTTTAAAAGACTGCCTATTGCGGTTATAAGCACCTCCGCATCTCCGTTTATGCCCTCAATGCCGAAAAGCTCAATGCCCGCTTGAGTAAGCTCCCTTTGCTTTCCCTGATTGTTTTCATTATATCTGAAAATATTTTCAATATAATAAAACCTCAGCGGCATATCCTCGTTTTTAAAAGCCGTTGCCGCCATTCTGCAAATTGCGGGTGTCATATCCGAGCGTAAAACAAGCAGCTCTCCCTCTCTGGAAATAAACCTGTACTTTTCACTGCCCTCAACAGAGCCTATATTGTCAAAAACCTCTTCATACTCCAATGTGGGGGTAGTTACCCTTTTGTAGCCGTAGCTTATAAAAACCTTTTCTATATTCTTTTCAATTTTGCGCTTATAAGCACATTCATCGGGTTTAAAGTCCTTAACACCCTCAGGCGTGTGCAGTCTTTTATTTATCATAACAAAATCTCCCTTACACTTTGCCAAAGCTGATAAATCGTTTGAATATATTATATTTTAAATATATTCCATTGTCAATAAAAATACTTGAATTATGGCTCTTTACTATCCAAAGCCTTTTTTAACAGCTTTTCAAAGCCTTCCTTAAAGCTCAAATCGTTTTTTAAGCTCCTTGCTTTAATTCTTCCGCTTCTGCGTCCGTGCCGTCTGATTTCTCTGCTTATATGCCTGCGAAAAAGCATATCGTCAATGTTACTGTCATTATATGTAAATCCGTTTTGGTTTATAGCAAAAATTTCTTTTCCAAGGCACATAGCTCCCAAGCCATAGTCCTGCGTAACAACCAAATCCCCCTTAACAGCGTGGTTTATAATGTAAAAATCCACACTGTCCTTACCCTTTTCAACACTCACACACTTACAGTCCGTTCTGCTTAAAATGTGTGCCGTATCGCATACATAAATAACCTCTATGCCGAATTTTTCGCAAGCCTTAATCACCATATCCGCAACGGGACAGCCGTCACCGTCAATAAAAACTCTCATAATAAATTCTTAATCACTCCCAAAATAAGCAAATGTACAGGATATATTAAATAATAATATTTTCCCCCAAAACTGCCTCTTTTTCCGTTGTAAAACATAATGGGAATAAAGCTTGCCGCACTGAAAAACCAAATTCCCGTATAATAACCGAAGGGTAATATGTACCTGCCCCACTTTACGGTAAATAAAACCGCCGTAACCAAGGCAATCTGCCGCTTTTGCCGGCATAAATAAAACAACCCCACAAGCAGCACTCCGTAAAACCCATAGTCCAAATCACAAAAGAAACATAAAACAAACAGCCACAACACCAAAACCGTTTTAAAAACAAGCCCATTAACTTCCTTAATAATGTAAATAAGCGCAGCGCCAAACCCAAGTGTCCATATAACATTCATATCCTTAATAAAATTAAAGCTGTAGCCAAAACAAAAATCGTAAACAGCCTCGCTTACTGCCGCTGCGCAAAAAAGCCTTAAAATGTACTTTTTTATACTCCTTGTTTTTTTGCACCCCTCTGCGGTAAAAAAGGCAAATGCGGTAAACGCAAACCTGCCTATAAACCTGAACCAACACGGCAGCACCTGCGGAAAAACCTCATAGCTATGGTCAAAAAACATACAAATATAAGCCAATGCCTTAATTATATTCCCTGTCATACCATTTCTCCCTGCAATACTAATCTATCATACTATAACATTTTACACCAAAAAAAGCAAGCAAATTGATAAAAATATAAAAAGCTAAGCCGAAAAATTGTATTGCCGTACCTGTTTTTTACGCAAACACAGCTTTTTTATATGCCAAGCAATCAGTCCGTATAAAAAAATATGTTGCAAAACTCCTATAATTATTATATAATGGAGTATGAAAGAGATTTGCATTTTTGTAATTGAATTTACAAATCACAAATTAGAATTTTAGGAGGTAAAAAAATGAAAAACAAATTAGCACTTATACTTGCCGCCGCTATGACTGTATCGGCTGTAGGCGTTAATGTCACTGCGGCAGAAGAATATCCGCAGGTTACTGTTGTTATTAACGGGCAGGAACTTTCGTCGGATCAGCCGGCTGTTATTATTGACGGCAGAACAATGGTTCCCATGAGAGCTATAGGCGAAGCTCTTAATGTAGTTGTAAACTGGGAAAGCGACACAAAAACAGTTGTCTTTTCAAAGGACGGAACAACAGCTTCCATGATTGTGGGTTCAAAAGCGCTTATCGTTACGGACGGCTCTTCAACCCATACCGTCAGCATAGACTCCCCTGCTGTAATTATCAACAGCAGAACACTTGTTCCCGTAAGGTTTATTTCCGAAAACTTCGGAGCTACGGTGGATTGGAATAACTCTTCAAGAACAGTTACCATAACAGGCGCGGTTGAAGAGGAAAAACCCGAAACTATCGATCCTTCGGCAGTTGAAATAACAAAAACTCTTGCAAGCTCAGGCGAGGCTTGTGCGGATTATCTTAAAGATTATACCGGCGAAATGACTCAAAATCAGAAAGACAGATATGCCGAATACTGCAACTCGGTTGCTCAGTGCCACGTTGTTCTCGACTCGGCTTCACAGGCTTATACAGGCGATGATTTGTATAATATGAACGAAGCTCTCTATGATGCTATTGACGGCTTTGACGAGCTTGCCGAAGAGCTTGGCATTGAAGATGAACTGGGCGATTACATAAGCGACCTTACAAACGGAAAGTTTACAAGCAGGCATATAAATCACACACATCACCACATCTCATCATCAACAAGCGACTTTAAAAACGAACTCTCTTCTGTAAAAAGCGAGCTTGCAACCTGCAAGAGCAAAAACAGAACGCTTCAGAGCATGGAAATGAGCTATGATCAGGCAAAATATTATGAGGAGCTTGTGGACAAGCTTAGCAGTGTCAGCGAAAATATAGACAGATATGATACCGTCAGCGACTGTGAGAATGCTATTCAAACTCTTACAACCGTAGAGCAGGGTTTTGATGAACTCATTAACGATATTAACAGCTCCAATGACGATGATGACGACAGCAGCTATAATAACAATAACAACAATAATAACAGTGATTTTAATACCACTCTTGCTGCCTTACAGGATCTTCTTGACGAGTGTGCGACAAAAACAAATCATGTTTCAAACTACAGCTTAACCGATGAACAGTCAAAGTATTTGGAAGATATTCAAAATCAAATTGACTCCGTTCTCTCCGATGTAAATGATTACACAACAGTTAAAGAGTGTAATGATGCAATCGAAACTCTTACGGCTGTAGAGCAAGGCTTGGATAACCTTCTTGATGAACTGCGTGAAGATTAATAATAAAACAAAATAACATCTGAATAATTTAAAAGCAAAACCGTTTTTAATCGGCAGTATGCTGATTATAAAACGGTTTTTTGCTGTAAAATCCGCCTTGCCCAACAAGCGTAGCTCAATAATTTGCAATAATGAAAAAAGTTTTGCGTTTAGGGTTGAAATTATAGTAAAAAAATGATAAAATGTGCTTAATGTATGCAAAACCCAAATAAAGCGGTGTTTTGAGGCAGCTTGCCCGCAGGCTAAGCTTGTTAATAAATTATTTAGGAGGAATATTATGTCGGGCCATTCCAAATTTGCTAATATTAAACATAAAAAAGAAAAAAATGATGCGGCTAAGGGTAAAATTTTTACTGTTATAGGCAAGGAAATTGCCGTTGCCGTAAAGGCGGGAGGCGCCAATCCGGACTCTAACTCCAAGCTGAGAGATGTTATTGCCAAGGCAAAATCCAACAATATGCCTAACGATACAATCGAAAGAAGCATTAAAAAAGCCGCAGGCAACCTTAGCGCCGTAAATTATGAGTCCATAACCTACGAGGGCTACGGCCCCAAGGGTGTTGCCGTTATTGTGGAAACCCTTACGGATAACAAAAACCGTTCCGCCGCAAATGTGCGCGCGGCATTTACAAAGGGCGGCGGCAATATGGGTACAAACGGCTGTGTGGCCTTTATGTTTGATGAAAAAGGTCAGATAATTATAGAAAAAGACGAGGATAACGAAATTGACGAGGAAGAGCTTATGATGGCAGCCTTGGATGCAGGTGCGGAGGACTTTTCCTCCGAGGATGACTGCTTTGAAATTATAACCTCTCCCGAGGACTTTTCCTCAGTAAGAGAGGCTCTCGAGGCGGCAGGCTATGAGTTTGCCACAGCAGAGATAACGATGATTCCTCAAACCTATACCGCCCTTTCGGACGAAGATGACATTAAAAAAATGACAAAGCTTTTGGATATGCTTGATGAGGACGATGACGTCAAAAACGTATATCATAACTGGGAAGAATAATAAAAATTTCCGCTCTTGATTTATCGGGAGCGGTTTATTTTACGTTCAAATGCTTAAAGTTGAAAAATGCGATTTTTCTTGACATTATTCTTTATAAATGTTATATTAAAATCATATTAATTTTTGTAGAATATGCTGTTGCGTATTCTTTGTAAGTTTTTTAAGAAAGAAGGTCTTAAATTGAAAAAGAAAAGCATAATTTTTCTGCTGGTTGTTGCAATTATAGCAGTTGCAATGATTATTTTTTCCGTAAACACTCCGGGCACGGTAGATGCGGAAAGCTACACCCCTGCCGTATACTCCACGGCGTTTGCTCTTTTGCCGCCTGTTGTGGCAATTTGCCTTGCTCTTATAACAAAGGAGGTTTATTCCTCGCTGTTTATAGGTATTTTTGTGGCGGCTCTTTTATATGCCAACGGCAATTTTGAGCTTATGCTTAACACCATGCTCTATGCAAACACAGATGAAGGAGCAGGTTTAATTGTTAAATTGTCTGATACATATAATATGGGTATTTTGGTATTTTTGGTAATTTTGGGCATAATGGTTGCTCTTATGAACAAGGTAGGCGGCTCGGCGGCTTTCGGTCAGTGGGCGTCCACCCATATTAAAACAAAAGTGGGCGCTCAGTTTGCCACACTGGTGCTGGGTGTTCTCATTTTTGTGGACGATTACTTTAACTGCCTTACGGTAGGTTCGGTTATGCGTCCCGTTACGGACAGACACAACATTTCCCGTGCAAAGCTTGCTTATCTTATAGACGCAACAGCCGCTCCCGTGTGTATTATAGCGCCTGTTTCAAGCTGGGCGGCAGCTGTTACCTCTTCTGTACCCGAAGGACTTGATATAAACGGCTTTGCAATGTTTTTAAGCACAATTCCCTTTAATTTTTATGCGCTTTGCACTCTCCTTATGATGGTTGTTATAATCGGTCTTAAATTCGACTTCGGCCCTATGAAGCTCCACGAGGATAATGCTGCAAAGGGCGACCTTTTTACAACAGCGGCACGTCCTTACGGTGATATGGATGATGAAATTACAACTCCCAAGGGAAGAGTTATAGACCTTGTTTTCCCTGTTGCCGTTCTTATAGTTTGCTGTATAATCGGTATGATTTATACAGGCGGCTTCTTCAGCGGAGAAAGCTTTATAAGCGCTTTTGCCAATGCGGATGCGCCAATGGGTCTTGTTATAGGCAGTGTAATTACACTTGTTATAACATTCTGCTTCTATATGATTAGAGGAATTATGAGCTTTAAGGATTTTACAGACTGTATTCCCGAAGGCTTTAAAGCAATGGTTGCCCCAATACTCATTCTTGCCCTTGCGTGGACACTTTCCGGTATGACAGGTCTTTTAGGCGCAAAATTCTTTGTGAGAGATATTGTTGCAAACTCCGCAGGCGCTCTTCAAATGTTCCTGCCCGCAATCATATTCCTTGTGGCAATCTTTCTTGCGTTTTCCACAGGTACAAGCTGGGGTACATTCGCAATTTTAATTCCTATTGTATGTAATGTTTTCGGAGCGGACGGTCAGCACGAAATGCTGGTTATCTCCATAGCTGCCTGCCTTTCAGGCGCAGTATGCGGCGACCACTGCTCACCAATATCGGATACTACCATAATGGCGTCGGCAGGCGCTCATTCGGATCATGTAAACCATGTTTCCACACAGCTGCCATACGCAATACTGTCGGCGGCTGTTGCGTTTGTCGGCTATCTCCTTGCAGGTGTAATAGGCTATGTTGCAGGCAATTCCGTCGCATTGGCGGCTCTGCCTATAACACTGGTTCTCCTTGTGGCTGTTCTTGTAACAGTTAAAAAAGTTACCGCAAAGCAGGCATAAGGCATATTGAGTTTTAATAAAATACCGGTTATTCAGCCGAAGCAAATTTCAGCCGAAAAATGCTAAAACCTGATTAATCAGCGATTTCTTAATTATGCAATTTGTATAAAAAACTTAAAAAAAATCTATATATTATAACAGCTTATTACTGTATTATTAAAAAAAATTTTGAAAAAGCATTGACATTTTGTTTAATATATGTTAGTATGATATTGTTATAGGTACTCCCCATCAACCTATAACCGATCAATTATACTTGATTGATCCTCTTTTTTTCATAATGGACACACCCCATCAACCCGGGGTGTGTTTCATTTTATAAAAGTATAATAAATGCCGATTAATTCTCCGAAGCTGATTTTATCCGAAAAATGCTAAAACCTAATTAGTCGGCAGCTCCTTTTTATTATTTCAAAAATATTACATTTTAATTAAAATCATATTAATATGGTTGAAATAGAATATATTGTTTGGTATAATAACCTTTAACGAAACTAATATTAAGATAGGGTGTTAATATGAAATATTTAGTTACTTTTTTTGCGGCTCTCACAATTTGTCTTTCTTTTTCAGCCGCAGTCAGCGCAAGACCTGCTTATGTGGGCATTAATACGGATACAACCGAAGAGCCGGAAACCGAAGCTGCCACGGAGGCGGTAACGGAAACCACCACAAGCTCTGTTCCCACAGATGAAAACGGCGAGCCTCTTATGGGCAAGGATCTTATATGCTATAACACTTTAAAACGCTATTCCAAATGGGGCGCAAAGCCTGTAGAAGTAACCTACTCCGAGGAAGAAACCTCCGATGCCAATGCGCAAATTGCATCTAAAAGCTTTAGCTTTGCAAAGGGTGACAGCTTTACTTTAAAAAAATTCACCTTTAACACAGCCTCGGAACAACGCTACAGCGGAACAGTTTTTATTCCGGGAAATACAATAGCCATAAGGGGTTTCCAAAAAAGCAAGGACGAGTGGTATTACACAACAAATTATAATAACGAGTTTCCCAAGGAAATACTTTTTATAGATACGGACTCATACCATGCCGTTTTAGGCTTGCCTGCAGTTTATAAAAACAACAGCTTTGCCTACAACACACGCACAATAGTACCGGAAGAGGAACAGCCAATTAAAATAACTCAGGCTCCGGGTGGGTATACAATAACCTATACTTTCCCTCAAGACCCTCAGTATATTGGAGAAATGTGGGTATTGCAATCCGCAAACGAGCTTTTAAACTGGCAAAATCCCGATTATCTGAAGCTTATCCGTTTGGACTATGCTCAAACAAGGCGTCTTTGCTACGACGGCTATTATTTTGAGTGTCCCTCCACCTATACGCCAACAGGGGAAAACGTAATTTACCGTCAGCCCTCTAATTATACAGGCGCATCTCTTATAAACTACAGCAATGTACCCGTTGCTTATGACTTAGGCTATATAACAACCTACCTTTGCGCTCAAAACCAAAATGAAGCCGGCTTTTGGGCAACAGGCCCTCAGTCAGGCTGGCTTTTTAAGGATTTCGGCATTACAAATAATTTTTACGATACCCGTTTTAATACGGACTTCGCCTCCAACCTTATAGCTGCCTACAGGCTGTATTATGATGAATTCTTCTTAAAGGCTCTCCTTTCCTACGGCGACTTTTTTAATACCCACGCAGCCAATAACCATTACGAAACGGAAAACGGCGGCTGGCTTGTGGAGGACTACGGCGGTCAGGAGGGTTACAGACGTACTCACTGCTCACTTAACCATCAGCTTGCGGAAATGGATGTTCTCTATAAAATTTCCTATATTACAAGTGTAAAAAGCTATAGAGAAACAGCCAATAATATGCTTAAAGGCATAGAAGATACAAGAGATGACTGGGTAATGGAAAATAATAACCTTGTATATGCTCTCCACTACACAGGGTCGGAAGCCTTGGTGGACTATCCTTACCTTACTTATAACGACCTTTACACAACACAGCAGATTTTAAGCACCTATTACCATACCACAAACGAAACCCTGGACTACCTTATGAAGTGTAAAAAAATTTGGATGGACGAAAACAACATAACAGGCTATTATACAAATCAGCAGGTTGTAAATTAATAATAATTATAATATCTCCGTACTAAGTGCGGAGTATTTTTCTGAGGAATATAATATGAATGTAGAAAAAATACTTAATATTCTTGACAAAACCTACCCCACCGAGGATAAATGCTACTTAAATTATGAAACACCGTGGCAGCTCCTTTTTGCCACAATTCTCTCTGCGCAATGCACAGATGACAGAGTAAATGCGGTAACAAAAACCCTTTTTGTAAAATACCCGGCTCTTTCGTCCTTTGCAAATGCGGATTTAGCGGAATTGGAGCAGGATATACGCTCCACAGGCTTTTATCATAATAAAGCAAAAAATATAAAAGCGGCGGCAAATGAGCTTATAACAAAATTTAACGAAGAAATGCCCTCATCGGTAGAGGAGCTTACCTCTCTGCCCGGGGTCGGCAGAAAAACCGCCAATGTGGTACGCAGCCATATATTTAACCTGCCAAGCATAGTGGTGGATACTCATGTAAAACGTATAAGCCAAAAATGGGGTTTTACCAAAAGCAATGACCCTGTTAAAATAGAGTTTGAGCTTATGAAAATACTTCCAAGGGAGCATTGGATAAGATATAACACACAGGTAATTGCCCACGGAAGAACAATTTGCAAGGCGCAAAAGCCAAACTGCCAAAGCTGTCCTTTCGCAGAAGAATGTGAGTATAACAGTAAAATAAACAAGGAGATACAGAATATATAATGTCTAAAAAAATAAAAACAAACGCAATGCGTATGTTAGACAAATTAAAAATAGAATACGAAATTAAAACATACAACTATGATGAGTCGGATCTTTCAGGCATAACCGCCGCCGCAAAAATGGGCGCAGACCCTAACTCCATATTTAAAACACTTGTTTTAAGAGGTGAAAAAACAGGTATTTTGGTGTGCGTAATACCCGTAAACGGGGAGATTAATTTAAAAGCGCTTGCCAAAGCCGCAAAGGATAAGCGTGTGGAAATGATACACCTGAAAGAGCTTTTGAGTTTAACGGGGTATATAAGAGGCGGCTGTTCCCCAATAGGTATGAAAAAGCTGTACCCCACGTTTATCGAAAAATCCTGCCTTAATTTTGATAAAATAGGTGTCAGCGGAGGTCAAAGAGGTGTGCAGATTATTTTAAACCCCTCAGACCTTATAAAAACCGTAAACGCACAGCTTTTTGAAAATAACTGACTGTATAAAAATTCACTTTTCGGTTACACTGCTTTTAAGAGGTGATACCATGCGAGTGAATTTTTTTAAATCTGCGGCAATAGGCTTAATAACAGGCTTGGCAAACGGTCTTTTCGGTGCGGGCGGCGGCACAATACTTGTTCCCTCAATGGAACGCTTTTTAAAGGTACGTCCTCAAAAGGCACACGCCACGGCAATAGCCGTAATACTCCCTCTTTCTGTTGTAAGCGCGGTTTTTTATCTTCTCAAAGGCTCTCTTTTAAAAAATTATATTCTCTTTGCAAGCCTTGGAGGTGTTGCAGGCAGCTTTGCGGGCGCAACACTTCTTTCAAAACTCAGCGGCAAAACCCTTCACCGTATTTTCGGAGCATTTATGCTTGCTGCCGCAGTAAGGATGATTTTGTAATGTTTTTGATATTTCTCACACTAACAGGCTTTTTTGCAGGTATAATCAGCGGAATGGGTATAGGCGGCGGCACTCTTCTGATTCCCGCTTTGACATTTTTGTTTGATGTAAACCAAATTTCCGCCCAGGGCATAAATCTTATTTACTTCATACCCACTGCCATAATTGCCCTGATAACCCATTCCAAAAATAAAAATATACAAACAGAGGTTTTAAAACCCCTCATACTCTTTGGCATAACAGGAGCAGTTTTTGGCAGCGCCATAGCTTTAAGCCTTAACCCCCGTATTTTAAAAAGGCTCTTTGGCGCATTTCTTTTCTTTATGGGAATAACCGAAATACTTAAAAAATAACGCACCGCTGTATGCAACGGTGCGATTTATTAGCCTTAATTATGCCTTTTCCCGCCCTTCTTTTTCACAGTACCGTCCTTGTGCTTTTTACCTTTCTTTTTCACAGCGCCGTCCTTGTGCTTTTTGCCCTTCTTTTTCACAGTACCGTTCTTGTGCTTTTTGCCCTTCTTTTCCTTAATTTCATCTCCCCACCTTTTAAGCCTGTTGCTGAAAAGCCTTCTGTCTATTTTGCTTTGAGCAATTTCATAAAGACTTGCCACATAAAGATAATTCATTTTTTTGTCCAGCTTAATTGCAAGCAAAACATTGTTGTTAAACTTTTTAACAAGCTCAATGCTTTCAGGCTCCTTTGGGTTGCTTCCCACATAGTCAGGCTCTCTTATAATTGCAGGAATATGCTCTATATACTTAATACAGCTTAAATGCTTTCTTTTAAGCATATGCTCATAAAGTCCCTCGGAGCAGTATATTTCTGTTGTAGGCAGGCTTGTACCTGCAATTTTGTTTAGTTTGTCCGTCATTCTGCCAACAACGGTGAGTTTTTCTAAGTCCATATTCGTTTAAATCTTATTGTATGCTCAAATGTACGGCGCTTTTGTATCAGAAGAATAAATCTCTTTCTCCTTCGTCCATTCTTTTAAGGTATTCCTTAACCTTTTCTTTGACCTTTTCGCTTTTAATGCTTGGAATTTTGCTTTCCGTAAGCTCCTTTGCCTTTGCCTTAAACCTGTCGTCGCCATAGTCTAAGGCATATTCCTTTAAGGTTAAAAGGGCATTTGGCAGGCATACGTTTTTAATGTTTCCGCTTTTGCATATACTCATAAACCTGTCGCCTGTTCTTCCGCTTCTGTAACAGGCAGTGCAAAAGCTGGGTACAAGTCCCTGCTCCATAAGCCAATAAATAATATCGTCCGCCGTTCTGCTGTCGTTTAATATAAACTGACTTCCGCCCTTTTCTCTTGCGGCATAACCCCCAACCTCAACGGAGGATCCTCCGCTTATTTGGGAAATGCCCCTCATAATAAGCTCTTTTCTCATTTCCTCGCTTTCCCTTGTGGAAATAATCATACCCGTAAAAGGCACCGCAATTCTTATAAGCGCCACAAGCCTTTTAAAGTCCTCGTCACTTACGGCGTAAGGAAAGCTCCTGTCCACTCCCTCGGCAGAGCATATTCTGGGTACGGATATTGTGTGAAAACCGCAGCCGAACTTCTCTTCCAAATGCTCATTGTGGAGCATAAGTCCCAAAATTTCATATTTGTAGTCGTAAAGACCAAATAAAACCCCTCCGCCAACATCGTCTATGCCGCCCTCCATTGCTCTGTCAAACGCAGTGGTGTGGTAGTAGTAGTCGCTTTTAGGCCCTGCCAAATGATACTGCTCATAAGCCTCTTTGTTGTAGGTTTCCTGAAAAAGTATGTATGTGCCAATGCCTATGTCCTTTAGCTTTTTGTAGTTTTCAACAGTGGTTGCGGCAATGTTTACATTCACTCTTCTAATCTCGCCGTTGCCCGTTTTCATATCGTAAATTGTTTTAATACATTCCAAAACGTATTCAATGGGGCAGTTTACAGGGTCCTCCCCTGCCTCTACCGCAAGCCTTTTGTGCCCCATGCTTTCAAGTATCCTTACCTCTTCTCTCACTTCGTCCATAGTAAGCTTTTTGCGGTTAAATTTGTTGTCGCACTTAAAACCGCAGTACTTGCACCTGTTTACGCAATAATCGCTTATGTAGAGAGGAGCAAACATAACTATCCTATCTCCGTAAATATGCTCCTTTATCTTTCCTGCAATGTCAAATATCCTTTTCCGGTGCTTTTCATCGGTTGTGTTAATAAGCGCCGCAACCTCTTTGTGTGTAAGCCCCTCAAATGCCTCCGCTTTGTCCAAAATTTCATCAATCTCGGCATCTGTTGCCCTTATCTGCAAAAGCTCCTTTATATATCCGTCGTCAATAAAAAATTTTTCCATTTTCCTCACCTCGTCAGTTGTATTCTTTTTTGGAAAAAGCCGCCTTTACAATAACTCCGTCAATCTTTCCCAGCTTTCCCACAAATGCGTTTATAGCATTAAGCTCACCCACAACAGTCAGGCTTATAACAGCCAGCTCCCTTTCCGGCATGGGCAAACCCATTCTCCCTCTTATAATTTCATTGTATTCGGAAACCGCCTCGTTAAACCTTTGCTGCACCTTTGGCGGATTTTCCAAAATAGCTCCTATTACCGCAATTTTCACCATAATCGTCACCTCATAAAAAAGCATACCAAAAAGGTATGCCTGCTAAATATATAACATCCTTTCAAATCAGATAATAACCATCTTTTCCGTCAGGTATTCATATTACAATTATTATATCATCAAAACGTATCCTTGTAAAGCACACCGCCTCACATTTTTTCAAAAAGAGCGGACTGTATGATTTTATTCATTTTTTCATAAGAATTAAA
>CAYMAA010000004.1:0-36404 GCA_964388305.1 uncultured Lachnospiraceae bacterium
TTATGTTATGTTAATGTGCGTTTTTCACGTTTTCTTTAGCAACTACATTATAATAACACATTTCCTCAATTTTTGCAACCAATAATAATAACCATTTCCAGCTCAAAAAAACAACCGTTTAAAAATGATAACGGTTGTTATAACAGTTTATGCTTTTGATAAAAGAAATATGGACGCCTCTGTAATTTATTATCTGTCACCAAAGCCGTTCGGGTGGTTTTTGTGCCAGTTCCATGCGGTTGCGATAATCTCCTCGGGGTCGGTAAAGCGCGGCTTCCAGCCTAAAACCTTTTCGGCCTTTTCGCCGGAGGCAATAAGCGCCGCCGGATCGCCTGCCCTTCTGTCGCCCAAAACAACCTTAAAGTCCGCTCCCGAAACCTTTTTTGCGGCATTAATTATCTGCCTTACGGAATAGCCTGTGCCGCTGCCTAAATTGAATATGCCGCTTTCATTGCCTTTCATAAGATAATCCACCGCCAGAACGTGAGCCTGCGCCAAATCCAAAACATGGATATAATCCCTTATGCAGGTGCCGTCCTGCGTGGGATAATCCGTACCGAATACGCTTATATGATCTCTTACTCCCGCAGCGGCCTGCAATATTATGGGAATAAGGTGGGTTTCGGGATTGTGATCCTCTCCTATAAGTCCGTTAGTATGAGCGCCGCAGGCATTAAAATACCTGAGAGAAACATACCTCATGCCGTGAGCCTGCGCCGTCCATTTAAACATTTTTTCCATGGAAAGCTTTGTTTCGCCGTATGTATTTGTGGGGCAGGTACTGTCCGTTTCCGCAATAGGCACCCTTTCGGGCTCCCCGTAAGTTGCCGCCGTGGAGGAAAATACTATCTTGTCCAAGCCGTTTGCCGTCATTGCCTTTAGCAAAACCATTGTTCCGTACATATTGTTTTCATAATATTTAAGCGGCTTTATCATACTCTCTCCCACAAGAGAATATGCGGCAAAATGAATAACAGCGTCTATGCCCTTTTCAGCCTTAAACACTCCGTCCAAAAAATCAAAATCTCTTATATCACCTTTGTAAAATTCAGCCTTTGGATGAATTGCTCCGGCATGCCCTGTTTCAAGGCTGTCTATAACAATAACCTCCGCGCCTCTGTCAATAAGCTCATAAACAGTATGAGAGCCAATGTAGCCTGCTCCCCCAAGCACAACAATTTTCATAATTAAATCCTCCCAAAAATTCAATAAAACAGCCGTCAATGCCCAAGGGCATTAATGCTTTTAAGCCTTTTGTAAACCGCTTTGCAAATAAGACCCGTAAAAAGTCCGCAAATAATACCTGCGAAAATAAGTACCGGAGCATAAATAAAAAACAGTGCATTTTCTGTAATAACAACCGCCGCCAAAATTTGACCGATGTTATGAAAAACTCCGCCCAAAATGCTTGTAAACTGCATATTGTCATCATTAAAAAACCGTTTTCCCGCATTCATCGCAATAAGGCACAATACTCCTCCCGAAATGCTGTACCAAAACCCCACAAGCTGAAAACCAAAGGCATTTGCCAGCGCTATTCTTAAAAAAAGTACAATAACGGCATCCTTTCCGCCGAAAGCATAAAGAGTAAACAATGTAACCACATTGGCAAAGCCTATTTTAGCGCCGGGTACAGGCACAACAGGCGGAATTAACCCCTCCAGAGTAAATATAATAAGTCCTGCCGCCACCAATAAAGCAAGCTGCGCCGTGCGGCGTATATTGTTGTTTACCATACATATCAGCCTGCCTTTCCGTCAGCGCCGCCCTTGTTTCCTTTAATTTTAATAACAAGCTCATTAGGCAAGCATACAACAGGCACAACTCCGTCGCTTATAAAGCCTGTATTAATACAAACCTTGTCGGGACAGCTTGCCTCAACAACTCCTATTTTACCCGGCTCTACCCTTACAACATTTTTTTCATTTCCGTTTTTCACAACAAGCTCGTAGCCTTCCTCCACTTTGGAAAGGTCAATTTCCTTTATAAGCTCGCCGTGAGAATATACCTGCGCAATACAGCCGCCGGTTTTATAGCCGTATATGAAAAAACTCAGTCCTCCGAAAAACAGAAGAAGCGCCAAAACAACAATGTATTTCTTCATTATTAATAACATCACCTCAAAACAGGCTGTTTCCTAATGAGTTGCCGATTAATCGGCAATTTCCAAAATAAATATATCATTAATCCCCGTTGTTGTCAATAAAATAAATATTAATAAAACACCGATTTATTTGCTATTCTTCTCTTTTTGCCGAAAATACAGGTTATACACCGCGTGCCGTAAGGCTTATTCTGCTTAATCCGTCCTCTCGCTCTTCTTTAACCTCAATATCCATTCCCGCCTCTTTAAATATGCCTACCGCCTTTTTTATTGTGTTTTCAAAAATTCTTACATCTTTAATATATCTTTTAACCCTGGGTTTAAAAAAGTCTGCCGTTACTTCAATGCTTTCATCTGTATTCAGCGCTGCCGCAAGCTTTTTTGCGCCGTTTATGCCGGGGTTGAATTTTTTTACGCACTCCGCCGCCTTCAGCCTGCCTTTTTCCCCGTTAATGCCTGCCACGATCTCTCCGTACTCCTCAACATATTCTGTTTCCGACAAAATGCACCTGACCTCTTCGCTCAGTTCCGCAATTATTTTAAGCCTTTTTGTCCTTTCCGTGTCCGCTCCTATAATTTTTCCTATTTCCTCGGGAGAATACCCGAAAATTTCTCCAAGCCGTTCCACGCCGTCCGCCTCTTCAAACACATCAAGCTGTTCCCTTTGCAAATTTTCAATAAGTCCGATAACCGCCGCATCCTTATCCCGCACATTAACAACCACGGCAGGTATCATATCCACCCCCGCAAGCCTTGCCGCCCTGAGCCTTCTTTCACCCGTGGCAAGCTCATACCTGCCCTCGCTTACAAACCTAACGCAAACAGGCTGTAATATGCCGTATTTTTTTACGGACTCCGCCAAGCTCATAAGCCTTTGAGTATCAACCCTCTTTCTCGGCTGATATGCTCCCAAATAAATCATTTCTATGGGAATATAAATAATCTGATCCCTACCGTTGTAGCACAAATCCATAGCGTACCCTCCTAAAATAAATACTATTATTTATATTTTACCATATTTTACCAATTATTCAATTATTTCCGTCTGCAAAATTACGACATAACCCCTCCGCATATTTTTCAAAATATCCTATTATATTATCAATATCTTCATTATTGTGTACAAAGCTTATAAAAACAGCCTCATATTGACTTACGCCAATATTACAGCTTTTAAAATCGGTAAATTCCCATAAACCGATAATTTTTAAAAGCATATAAATTCAACCGTAAACCGATTTTTCAATAATGTTGCAAAATAAAAAACAAACTGATATAATAATTGTGTGTTATATGGAAACACTGTGCGATTTATTGAGGTGACAAAATGCTTACCAATTCACAGCAGCGAAAAGCGGGAATTATACTTTCATATTTATCTCAAATTATACACATGCTTTCGAGCCTGCTTTATACTCCTGTTATGCTAAGGCTTTTGGGGCAAAGCGAATACGGCTTATATCAGCTTGTATATTCCACCGTGGCATATTTAGGTCTTTTAAGCTTTGGCTTTTCAGCCTCATATATGCGTTTTTACTCCCGTTTTAAGGCTCAAAACAGTCATGATGAAATAGCGCGTCTTAACGGAATGTTTATGATAATATTTTTATGTATATCCGCTTTATGCCTGATTTGCGGCGGCATAATGCTTGCCAACATAAAAAGCATATTTGCCGAAGGTCTTACGGAGCAGGAATACGCAAAGGCAAAAATACTTATGCTTTTAATGATAATAAACCTTGCTCTGACATTTCCCAACAGTGTTTTTACCGCAATAGTATCTTCCAAAGAAAAATTTATGTTTCAAAAGCTGTTGGATTTGCTCCAAAACCTGTTTAACCCATTTTTAACCCTGCCCCTGCTTATAACAGGCTTCGGTTCGGTTTCCATGGTGGTTATAACAACGGTTTTAACAGTATGCAAGCTTGCCGCAAATGCGGTATTTTGCTTTAAAAGCCTTAAAGCCAAATTTCTGTTCACGGGCTTTCAGCTTTCTCTTTTTAAAGAAATGTGGGTATTTACATTTTTCATATTTATAAATATGATAGTAGACCAAATAAACTGGAGTGTGGATAAAATACTTTTAGGACGTTTCGCAGGGACTGCCGCCGTTGCGATTTACGGCATAGGCGGTCAGCTAAACTCCATGTATCTCAATCTTTCCACATCTGTTTCGGCGGTGTTTGTGCCAAAGGTAAACCGCATTGTGGCAAATACGGACGACAACAGCCGGTTAACAAGGCTTTTTTCAAGCGTTGGCAGAGTACAGTTTATTATACTGTTTTTAATAATAAGCGGATTTATATTTTTCGGCAAACCCTTTATACTACTTTGGGCAGGCAAGGGTTACGGGGTTTCCTACAATATAGCGCTGCTGCTTATGGTACCCGTAACGGTTTCCCTCATACAAAACTTAGGCATAGAAATTCAGCGTGCGAAAAATATGCACAAGGCAAGGTCTGTTGTATATTTAAGCATAGCATTAAGCAACATTTTTGTAAGCATACCCTGCATAAAGCATTGGGGCGCACAGGGGGCGGCCATAGGCACCGCCATAACACTTATTGCGGGCAATATTATTTTTATGAACTGGTACTATCATAACCGAATAGGACTGAATATGCTGTATTTCTGGAAGGAAATTTTAAAATTCATACCTGCCGTTATACCCCCTGCGATAACAGGCATTGTAATAATAAAATTTGTAAATTTATCTCATATAACACTTCTTTTTGCCGCCATTATTATTTACACGGCGGTATACTGCGCATCTATGTGGTTTTTGGGTATGAACAGCGAAGAAAAATCCGTAATTTCCTCCCCCGTAAATAAAATACTTTTAAGGAAGAGCTGATTAATCTGCTTTAGATGTATACTTTGGCGTATTAATCGGCGTTTCCTTAAAAATAAAAGCGGAAGGCTGATTTGCCCTCCGCTATAATTTTATTTTCCCAAAATTTTTTCTCCAACCTCATTAATAGGCCCTGCGCCTATTGTTAAAACAATATCTCCCTCTTTAATGTCATCTTTTAAAAGCTCCTCGCATCTTTCATAGCTGCCTGCATATACTGCGTCCCTGCCATTTTCCGCAAGCCCCGATACAATATCCTTAGAGTGTATATCCCCGGGGTCTTTTTCTCTTGCCGCATATATATCCGCAACAAAAATTTTATCCGCAAGGCTGAGTGCGCTTATAAACTCATTTTTCAAATCCCTTGTTCTTGTATATGTGTGAGGCTGAAATGCCGCAACTATACGCTTAAAACCCATTTCCTTTGCCGCCTTTAGCGTTGCGGTGATTTCCGTTGGGTGATGCGCATAATCGTCCACAATAAGAGCGCCCTTGTATTCGCCCTTTTTCTCAAAGCGTCTGCCCGTACCCGTAAAGCTTTTAATGCCCCTGCCTATTGCCTCCGCATTAACTCCCAGCTCGCTGCAAAGCGCCACAACGCTCAAGCTGTTGCTTACATTGTGCATACCCGGTACGGAAAGCTCCGCTTCCATAACCTTTTTACCCTTGTAACAGGCGTCATATTTGCCGTACCCGTTTTTAAGCGCAACATTTTCCGCCGTCCAGTCGGCGCCCTTTCCTCCAAATGTAATAACCCTTTTGTCAAAGCCTGCAAGCACTTCGTCAAGGCGGGGTATATCGCTGTTAATAACAACAAAGCCTGCCGTTCTGTTTACAAAAGCATTAAAGGATTTATACATTTGATCCATTGTTTTAAAATAATCGGTATGATCCCTGTCTATATTAAGTATAACCGAGGCGTAGGGGTTAAACTTTAAAAAGCTGTCCCTGTACTCGCAGGTTTCCAGCACAATATATTTATCGTTTTGGCTTAATCTGTAATTACTGTGTATGGAGGGCAAAATTCCCCCGATCATAACGGTAGGGTCAAGCCCTGCCTCAATAAAAACCTCGCTTGCCATGGAGCTTGTGGTTGTTTTGCCGTGAGTACCCGCAACGCTTATGGGTACTTCATAGCGTTTCATAAGCTCTCCGATAAGGCCCGCCCTGTCTATTTCATCAATTCCTCTTTTTCTTCCCTCGGCTCTTTCGGGGTTATCCTCTTTAATAGCCGCATTGTATACTATCAAATCGGTATTCGGGGAAATGTTATCCTTATTATGCCCATTAAAAACATTTATGCCGACACTTTTAAGATGCTCCGTCATTTCCGTCACCTGAAAGTCCGACCCCGTTACGTTATATCCTCTGCTTTTTAATATCTCCGCAATCGCAGACATACTTATTCCGCCAATTCCAATAAAATGTATATTTTTATAATTTTTTAAATTCATATTTGTCCACCCTCATTAATAGAATTTATATATAAGCATTTTTTGCAGCTCTATGTTTAATTATATACAAATAAAGTTAAAAATCAACCCCTGCCGAAGCCTTTTTTATAATAATTTTGTATAGGGTTTTAAATTTATTTATATTTTAATTGCAAGTTTTTCACAATTTTTTGAAAAAAATGTTATATTTATTATTGTAATTTGCTAAAATGCGTGTTATAATAGCTTTAAGTAAGTTATCACTTTGGGAAATTTGCTTGTTTTGCAAATAGGTATATTTTTTCTCTTAAACAGTGTATGTGCCGTTTGTAAATTTATATAAGCCTTTCCTCAAAAGATATAATGTATAAAATTTTTAAGAGGTGATATTAATGCAAAAAAAAGAAATGTTGGCTATGCTTTTAGCCGGCGGTCAGGGGTCGCGTCTTGGTGTTCTTACATTGGATAAGGCTAAACCCGGCGTTGCCTTTGGCGGCAAGTATCGTATTATTGATTTCCCTTTAAGTAACTGTATTAACTCGGGTGTGGATACTGTGGGCGTTCTTACTCAGTATCAGCCGCTTACGCTTAATCAGCATATAGGTATAGGTACTCCGTGGGATTTGGACGGTCTTAACGGCGGCGCAACGGTTCTTGCTCCGCATCAAAAAACAGGAGAGGACGGCGACTGGTACTCCGGCACCGCAAATGCCATATTCCAGAACATAAGCTATATAGACCATTATAACCCCGAGTATGTTCTCATACTTTCAGGCGACCATATTTATAAAATGGATTACTCCAAAATGCTCGCTTTCCACAAAAAGCATAATTGCGACGTAACCATTGCCGTTATGGAGGTGCCCTGGGAGGAAGCAAGCCGTTTTGGTATTATGAACGCAGACGAAAACGACAAGATTTATGAATTTGAAGAAAAGCCCGCAAACCCCAAGTCCAATCTTGCATCTATGGGTATTTACATTTTTACATGGTCAAAGCTGCGTGAGGCTCTTATTGCGGATAACAAAGTACATAACAATTCGGACTTTGGTATGCACATTCTTCCCGCTTTCCTCAACAGCGGTCAAACCCTCTATGCTTGGCGTTTTAAGGACTATTGGAAGGACGTGGGAACAATAGACTCCTACTGGAAAGCCAATATGGAGCTTATAGACACTGTTCCCGAATTTAATCTTTACGAAAAATTTTGGAGAATTTACACTAAAAACGACCATCAGCCGCCTCAGTTTACGGCAGCAAGCGGCAGTGTTTCACGGTCGCTCATTTCAGAGGGATGCCAGATTTACGGAACTGTTAAAAGCTCCGTTATCTCCAAGGACGTTACCATTGAAGAGGGCGCAGAGGTTTATGACTCCATTATTATGGAAAGCTGCGTAATTAAAGCAGGCACAAAAATTTATAAATCCATTATCGACCAGAACACCGTTATTGAAAAGAATGTAACAATGGGTGTTGGCGAAGATATTGTTAATGAAGATAAGCCTAACATCTACAACACGGGTATTACCGTTGTAGGTAACGACTCTTACATTCCCGAAGGAGTTACAATAGGCAAAAACTGCGTAATTTACGGCAAAACAACTGCCGCAGACTATGCGGAGGGCTCACTTCCAAGCGGAAAATCTGTTGTGGTAAAGGAGGATGAATTATAATGAAAGCTATAGGTATTATTCTCGCCGGCGGAACTTCCGACAGATTGGGCGAATTATGCAAGGAAAGAGCGGTTGCGGCAATGCCGGTTGGCGGCAGCTATCGTGCCATAGACTTTTCTCTCTCCAATATGACAAACTCAGGCATAGACAAGGTTGCCGTTATTGCGCAGTTTAATATGCGTTCACTTCAGGATCATCTCTCAGCGGCAAAATGGTGGGATTTCGGTTCAAAAAGAGGCGGTCTTTTCATATTCTCGCCTTACACCACGTTAGACTCCGCAAACTGGTACCGTGGAACGGCAGATTCCATCTACCAAAACATAAGCTATCTTGAAAAATCCAATGAGCCTTATGTTGTTATTGCCTCGGGCGACGGCATTGCTAAAATGGACTTTAACGATGTTATAGAGTATCACGAAGCGAAGGGTGCAGATGTAACAATTGTATATAAGGATCTTGCGGGCACAAGCAAACAGCCTCACCGCTACGGTATTCTTCAAATAGACGATGACAGCCGTATTGTGGGCTTTGAGGAAAAACCCGAAAATCCAAAGGGAACAACAGCCTCCACAGGTATTTATGTAATGGGCAGAGAATTTCTTATAAATGCTCTTAAAGCGGCAATCCCTGCAGGAAAGTATAATCTTGTAAAGGATATTATAATCCCTAACGAGGATAAGCTTAAAATTTATGCTTATGAATATAAAAACTATTGGGTTACATTAAACAGCACAAAGGCATATTATGACGCTAATATGAAGTTTCTTGATAAGGACGTGCGCAAGCTCCTTCTTACAGAGCCTTATATTTATACAAAGCCAAAGGACGATCCGCCCGTTAAATATAATATAACGGCAGATGTTAAAAACTCGCTTATTTCCGGCGGAACAATTATAGACGGCTCTATAGAAAACTCCGTTGTATTCCGCAAGGCATACATCGGAGAGGGTTCAAGGGTTAAGGATTCCGTAATTTTAGAATCTACTAAAATCGGTAAAAACTGCGTAATAGAATACGCAATTTTGGATAAGGAAGTTAAAATTGCCGATGGTATGTCCGTAATCGGTACTCCCGATGAGCCTGCCGTAGTTCCTAAAGGCGCTGAAATTAAATAAATTATATACAAAAAGGGCTGCCGAATTAAAGGCAGCCTCTTTTATTGATTTTATATTATTTATATGTTTGTAACAACGGCATTTCTGTCAATCTTTGCTTTATAAAGCAAATTATCCGTATTTTTAAACAAATCGGCGGTTTTGCCCTCGCAGTAATATCCTCCAATGCTTGCGGTAAGCTTAACATTTTCAAAGCTTTCAAGCCTTGCGGCTCTTACCTTTTCAAGCACCTTATCAAGCCTTTCTTCAAACTCCTGCGCGGGAATATCCTCCTTTACGGCAACGGCAAACTCATCTCCGCCATAGCGAACAACATCTCCGATATCCGACATAACCTCATATAAAATGCTTCCCACTGTTTCTATTGCCAGATCCCCTGCCAAATGACCGTATGTATCGTTAATGTTTTTAAGCCTGTCCAAATCCACAATGGCAAGCGCCTTTATACTCTCTCCCGAAAGCCTTTCATCATAATAATGCCTGTTGTAAACGCCGTTAATAACGGAGTTATAAAGCTTTTTGATCTTTCGCTGAGCCGCAAAGTTTACATACATAAGCAGGGATAAAATTATAATAAGCGCCGCCACAACAGCCATAGTTATAACCATAAAATGCAGTGTGTTTGCGTAAAAAACAGACATTTCCACAGAGTTTACAAAAAACCAGACGGAATTGCCGACAGGCTTAATTGAAATATAATTTTTTACATTGTTTTTATCCTTAAAATAAAACTTGCACTCCTTATCGTTTAAAATTCTGTCCTTAACAGCTTCAACGCTTATTCCATCGGATATTTCTCCGCTGTTAAGCATATCGTAAAAATTAAATTCCGCATCTGAGCCGGAGCTTGGGTTTATAATATAATATCCGTTTTTGTTAATAATACTGCTGTAACCCTTTCCATCGAAGCAGGTGATTTTAATTTTTTCTTGAATTTTGTTTATATTGTTAAGAGCAACCATTGCTACAAATGCCGTATCTTTTGTTTTAATGGGGTTTGCCTTTAAATCTATGCCGTAAAGAAGATACTCCGTTTCATCATCGTCCGTTTCATCGTCATATCTGTAAACAAACCTGCTTTTGCCGTCATCAAAATAATCCAAAAACGGGTTTTCTTTTTTATCAATAATTTGATATGTATCGGAATACAGCCTGCCGTCGGCGTCTATAAAATATGCCTTATCAAATCTTCCCGAGCTTACCTTTATGTTAAGAGCGTCCTGAACATCCTCAATACTATCCATATACATATTGCGAATATCATAACACAGGCTGTCCATACTGTCCCATCTGTTTGCAATATACACCCGTATGCTCTGCATATCATGCTCTGCCATTTCATCTATGCTTTGTATGATAATGCCGTGTACGGTACTGTTTAACCCTCTATATGCCGCAATCATTACAAGTAAAACCAAAAATATAAAAAGTATTACGGAAAATGCCATCTTTCTTGCTTTCATAGTTATTTCGCCCCTTTTAAAAAAACTATAAGCTAATTATTCCGTTTCATTTATTAATATTATACCACATTTTTTAATCTAATCAAACACATTTTTTGTATTTTTAAAAAAAACTTGAAAAATTATTTAAAATAGTTTATGCTAATAAAATAGTGATAATAAGAACAAATTAATTAAGTAATTCCTTTTAGAATAAGGTGCAAAAAGGTGCGAGGATATGAAAAACACAAAACAGGAATACGGCAATGAAAGCATTACAGCTTTAAAGGGAGCGGACAGAGTACGCTTGCGTCCGTCGGTTATTTTTGGCTCGGACGGGCTTGAAGGGTGTCAGCACTCTGTTTTTGAAATTCTTTCAAACTCAATAGATGAAGCAAGAGAAGGCTACGGCAATAAAATAGAAGTAACTCTTTACAAGGATAAATCCGTTTCCGTTAAGGACTACGGCAGGGGTATACCCGTAGACTATAACACAAATGAAAAAAAGTATAACTGGGAGCTGCTTTTTTGCGAGCTTTATGCAGGGGGCAAATATCTTAACAACGAGGGTGAAAGCTATGAGTTCAGCTTAGGCTTAAACGGCTTGGGACTTTGCGCCACACAGTACAGCTCGGAATATATGGATGTTGAAATTATAAGAGATGGCTATAAATATGAGCTGCGTTTTGAAAAGGGCGAAAATGTCGGCGGCTTAAAAAAATACCCCGTAAAAGGCAAGGCTACGGGCAGCTTTATAAAGTGGCGGCCCGATAAAGATGTTTTTACGGATATTTCTCTTACGGCAGACTATTTTAAAGAGGTTTTGAAACGTCAGTGCATAGTAAATGCCAACCTTGAATTTATATTTACCGATGAGGAAACAGGGGAAGTAACCAAGCTTTGCTACCCGGAGGGCATTAAAGACTATATGAAAGAAGCCGTTGGGGAAACCGCCCTGACGGAGCCTGTGCTTTTAAGTACGGAAACAAAGGGGCGTGACAGAGAGGATAAACCCGAATACCGCTTAAAATATCAGGTGGCTTTTTGCTTTTCCAACAATGTAAATCTTTTGGAATATTACCATAACTCAAGCTGGCTGGAGTACGGCGGCTCTCCCGATAAGGCTGTGCGCAGCGCCTTTGTTTACGGCATAGACAAATATTTAAAAAATAACAATCTTTATAAAAAGGACGAAAAGAAAATACAGTTTTCGGATATTGAGGACAGCCTTGTGCTTATAATAAACTCTTTTTCCACAATAACAAGCTACGAAAACCAAACAAAAAAGTCCATTACAAATAAATTTATACAGGACGCTATGACGGCATATCTTCGGGAACAGCTTGAAATATACTTTACGGAGAATAAAGCTGACGCAGACAGAATTTCCGCTCAGATTTTAGTAAACAAGCGCAGCCGTGAAACAGCCGAAAAGGCAAGAATAACAATCAAAAAAAAGCTGACGGGCAATATAGATATGAACAACAGGGTGGAAAAGTTTGTAAACTGCCGTACCAAAGATGTAAACCGCAGAGAGCTTTACATTGTGGAGGGCGATTCTGCAATGGGTTCGGTTATTTTGGGCAGGGACTCGGAATTTCAGGGAATTATGCCCATAAGAGGGAAAATTCTTAACTGCCTTAAAGCCAATTACGACAAAATTTTTGCAAGTCCCATTATAACCGACCTTTTAAAGGTTTTAGGCTGCGGTGTGGAAATATCTTCAAAGCATAATAAGGACTTAAACTCCTTTGATATGGAAAATTTGCGCTGGAACAAAATTATAATTTGTACCGATGCGGATGTGGACGGATTTCAAATCCGCACACTTGTTTTAACAATGCTTTACCGCTTAACACCTACTCTTATAGATAAACACAGGGTATATATTGCGGAATCTCCCCTTTATGAAATTACAAGCGGCAAAAACACATATTTTGCCTACACGGAAAAGGAAAAAGGCGAAATTCTTGCAAAAATCAGCGGCAAATATCACATTCAGCGTTCAAAGGGACTTGGAGAAAACGAGCCTGAAATGATGTGGCAGACCACAATGAACCCGGAAACACGCCGCCTTATACAGGTATGCCCGGAGGACGTTAAAAAAACCGCCGCTGTTTTTGATATGCTTTTGGGTGACGATTTAAGCGGCAGAAAAAAGCATATAGAAGAAAACGGCTACAAATATATTGATCTTACCGAGCTTTCATAAGGAGGCAAAAAAATGGCAAAGAAAAAAACTTCTCATTTAAGGGAAATTCCCGATAAATTTACACCCCAGCCAATAACGGACACCCTGGAGCTTAACTATATGCCCTACGCAATGAGCGTTATTGTAAGCCGTGCAATTCCTCAAATTGACGGCTTTAAGCCTGCTCACCGCAAGCTGCTTTATACAATGTATAAAATGGGACTTTTAAACGGAGCAAGAACAAAGTCCACAAACGTGGTTGGACAAACAATGAAGCTTAACCCCCACGGCGACCAAACAATTTACGAAACAATGGTACGTTTAACACGGGGCAACGGCTCTCTGCTTCACCCTTTTATAGACTCCAAGGGCAACTTCGGCAAGCAGTACTCCAGAGATATGGCTTTTGCCGCCTCAAGATATACCGAGGTTAAGTTAGACGCCTTTTGCCAAACTCTATTTAAGGATATTGATAAGGAAACGGTGGAATTTGCGGATAATTTTGACGGCTCGATTAAAGAACCCGTGCTTTTTCCCGTGTCCTTCCCCAATGTGCTTGTAACGCCAAATCAGGGTATTGCGGTAAGTATGGCGTCATCAATATGCTCATTTAATTTAAGCGAGGTTTGCCAAGGCACAATAGCCTATATTAAAAATAAAAATGCGGATTTAACGGAATATATAAAGGCTCCTGATTTTTCCACAGGCGGCGAGCTGCTTTACAATAAAGATGAAATTGACAAAATTTATGAAACGGGCAGGGGCAGCTTTAAGGTACGTTCCAAATACAAGTATGATAAAAAGCAAAGTCTTATAGAGGTTTATGAAATACCTTACTCCACAAACATAGAGTCTATAACGGATAAAATAATTTCACTTGTAAAATCCGGCAAGGTTAAGGAAATAAACGATATAAGAAACGAAACGGACTTAAACGGACTTAAAATAGCCATAGACATTAAAAGAAACGCAGACCCCGACCGTTTAATGGAAAAGCTTTTTAAGCTTACGCCTCTTTGCGACAGCTTTAGCTGTAATTTTAACGTGCTTGTAAACGATATTCCCAAGGTAAGAGGAATTAAGGAGATTTTGGACGCATGGATTGCCTTTAGAAAGGACTGCATTATTAAACGCACCACCTATGATTTAAACAAAAAGAAAGCTCAGTACCATCTGCTTGCGGGTCTTGCGAGAATTATGCTGGATATTGACCTTGCAATACAAATTATAAGAGATACGGAAAGCGAAAAGCTTGTTATACCAAACCTTATGGAGGGCTTTGGCATAGATGAGGAGCAGGCTGAATTTATTGCGGAAATAAAGCTCAGAAGCTTAAATAAGGAGTATCTTTTAAACAAAATAAAGGACAGGCAGCAGCTTGAAAAGGATATAGCGGAGCTTCAGTCCATACTGGGAAGTGAAACAAAGGTTAAAAACATAATATGTAAAGAGCTTAAAGAAGTGGATAAAAAATTCGGAAAGCCACGCTGTACGGATATTATTTACGATTATGACGACAAGCCTCTCCCGGCGGAGGAAACGGTTGAGGACTACCCGATACACCTGTTTCTTACACGGCATAACTACTTTAAAAAAATTACGGCAAACTCACTGCGTATGTCCGCCCTGCACAAGCTAAAGGAAGATGACGAAATTGTGCAGGAAATTGCCGCAACAAACAAAACTGAGCTGCTTATGTTTTCAAACAAGCAAAATGTTTACAAGGTTAAAGCATACGATATGGAGGAATGCAAGGCAAGCTCCATGGGCAATTATTTAAACAATGTTTTGCCTATGGACGCCGATGAAGCAATAGTGTTTATGCTTGCCACAACCGACTACTCGGGCGAGATTGTGTTTGCGTACACAAACGGCAAGCTGGCAAAAGTACCTCTTGAGGCTTACAAAACAAAGCTCAACCGCAAAAAAATGATAAACGCCTACTCGGATAAAGCGCCCCTTGCAGGCGCAAGGCATATTCCCTCCGAGGGCGGCGATATAATTCTTGTAAGGGATAATGATAAGGCAATGCTTATAAGCTCCTCTCTCATACCCCTTAAAGCTACAAAAAACACACAGGGCGTAAAAATATTTACACTGAAAAAAGGCTCTGCCTTAACAAAAATAATGACTGCCGAGGAATGTGACCTGAAAAATCCCGAGAGCTACAGAGTAGGCTCCGTTCCCTCCACAGGCAAATTTATTAAACAAGACGGGGCAAGATAAAATAATATAAAAATAAGCCGCCGCAAAACAATTATACGTTCTGCGGCGGCTTTAAGGTTATTTTCGTTTTACGGAATATCCGAACCCGCCTATTTTTTCTCCCAATGTGTAATACTCTCCGTGAGAATAGCAAATGGGGTTTGTGCTTTCATAAGCAAAGCGGTTTGTTTCGTCCATATATTTTTCGTCTACGCTTACGCCCAAAATCTCTCCCAAAAACATATCATGAGAGCCTAAGGGTATAATATCCTTAACTTTGCACTCTATACAAACGGGGCACTCCGCTATAACGGGGCAAGCCGTAAAGCTGCCTTTTTCCGCCGTCAGCTTCATTTTTTTAAACTTATCCTCATCTCTGCCGCTTTTAACGCCGCACCAGTCCGTTGCAAAGGCAAGCTCCTTTGTAGGCAGATTTATAACAAACTCACCGTTGTTTTTTATTAAATTGTAGGAATAGCGTGACGGACGTACCGAAATGCTTACCATGGCAGGGTCGGAGTTGATTGTTCCTGCCCATGCAACGGTAATTATATTTTTTTCGCCCTTGTCAAAATTTCCGCAGCTGACCATAACAACAGGCACGGGGTTAAGCATTGTACCGGGTTTCCACAGCTTTCTCATATAATTCCTCCTTACATTTGCACAGCTATTGCGCTTATATCGTCCGTTTTGTATTTATCCTTTTCGGCATCTGTGTAAAACTTTTTAATTGTACCGTCCAAAATGGCATTGAGCTTTTCCGTTTTATGAGAGCAGCCCATTAAGTATTCTTTAAGCAGACGCTTAAAAAGGTCATTGTCCTCCTTATAGCTTACATCGCTTAAACCGTCCGTATGCAAAAACAGCAGATCCCCGGCTTCATAATTTACGGTGACATCGGTATATTCCACATTTTTAAGCATACCGACGGGTATTCCGTCAAGCTCCAGCTCCTTGCAGTCTGCTCCTCTTGCCTTTACAAGCACGGGATAAGCCTGCCCTGAGTTGGAATAGGTAATTGTGTTTTTGTGCGTATCTATAATTGCATAAAATACACAGGCATACATATCGCTGTCCGTATTTTCAAAAATAGAGTAGAAATCCTCATTCATAATTTTTAAAAGACTGGAAGGACGTATTATATCCCTGCAGACGGAAACAAATATCTGGCTTAGCATAAGGGTAAGCAGTGAAGAAGAAAGCCCGTGCCCCGAAACATCTCCCAAAATAATGCCGAGCCTATGATTATCCAACCGGTTTACGTTAAAAAAATCTCCTCCCACCGCAAGGGCGGGAAGATATTTTGCCATTATTTTAAGGTTGTTAAAGCGCATATCAATATCGTGAAAAATTGAACGCTGTACCTTCATTGCCATTTTAAGCTGCATTTCCAAATTTTTGTTTGTTGACTCAAGCTCAGCATATCTTTCTCTTAACGAGGCATTAAGCTCCTTTATGCGAAACATGGAGCGAAGCTTTGTAAACAGCAGCCTGCCCAAAAGCTCTCTTGCCATATAATCATCACAGCCGGCATAAACCGCCTTGCTCTCCTCCGCAGGGTTTTTGCCCTCCACAATCATAAGCACCAGCGTGTTTTTAAACTCTTCATCCGCTTTTATTGTTTTGCAAAGATCAAAGCCGCTCATATCCTCAAGCTCCGATGAGATAACAGCAAGATCCGGACAAATTCTGGAAAGCTTCAGCATAGCCGCAGCGCCTGTTGAGGCAAAGTAAACGGCATAGTCCTTAACGGAAATGCCCGAAATGGCGGCATAGAGAATTTGAGGAGTTTCATCCACAATAAGTATTTTATACATTGCAGTTCACCCGTTTTTTAAAAAATATTTTGTTGCCGGGCAGCTTAATATCCATAAAATCCACCAATCCGCGCACAAGGCTTATTCCCCTGCCATGCTCCTCCGTGGAGGGAGCCTTGCAGCAGGAGGCGTTTAAAAAATCAAACCCCTCTCCCTGGTCGATCACACAACCCTTAACGGTGTTTTCTTCCGCCTCAATACAAATTTTAACGGTTTTATGGGGGTCGTTTTTATTGCCGTGGGTTACGGCATTTATAAGAAGCTCGCTTAAAATAAGCCTTATTTCAAAAAGCTCGTCGCTGCTTATTTCAGGTATGCACTGCGCAACATAAACCTGAGCATTTTTTACAACATCTCTTATTTGTTTAATATCGCTTTCAAATACAATATAAAAATTTTTCATAACAGCACCACCTTATTCGGAAAAGAGTGAAAATGCCTTTTCCTTACTGTTAATTATAAGGAGAGGACTTTAAAACAGCTCCGCTTCCCTGTGTATTTTTTTCATTGATATTTTAAGATTTTTTTTGTTTTCCATTTTAAAATTGGTTTCGTCCATAAGCGCCTTAATCATTAAAATACATATATTTTCTTCGTCGAAGCTTTCTATAGGCTTATCAATATCTATATGTATGGTAAGCGAATTTTCTCCTATAATAAAGCTAACTTTAAAAAATTCTTCGTCATAGGCGGCAAACTCTTTAATAATAAAAGTACAGCCTTCGGAAACGGCGGCCTTGACATCTTCTATTTCCGCAGAAGAAAACCCCAGCCTGTTGCTTATTGAAGCCGCAGTGAGCCTTGCCGCGGATATATATGCGCTGTTAAGAGGAATTGAAAGAACAATTTTATCATTTACAAGTCCGTTATTCATCTGCATCACCCTCTGTATCTTTTTCATCATCAGTATTGTCTATAATAAAAACCTTATCTAAATTAGTTATTTTTATTACTTTATATACGTTTGGCATAAGTCCCTTCAGGGTAACATCACCGGAATATGCCTTAACCTTTTTAAGCAGCGCCACAAGCGCGGAAAGACCGGTGGAATCTATATATGTAAGCTTTCGGCAGTCTACCGAAACATTTTGCTCCTTTTCATCAATCATGGATATAAGCTTTGCCTTTACCTCATCGGAATTGTATATGTCAATTTCCCCCTCAAGCGTCACATTCCATATATTATTAATTTTATCTGAAGTATAAGTAACATTACTGCTCATAATATCCCTCCTGTCAGGTTATTTTTAATAAGTTAAAAATCCTTATTCTTCCGTTTATTTTATTATAGCACAACTAAAAACTTTTGTCACCTTTTTTCAGTAAAAATTGTTTGTAATTATTATATTAACGGTATTATAATATAAGAGTACATACAAAAATCAGGGTAAAGCCAAGCGCAGAGGGAATTTTCGGCGGCAATGAAAACAACCGCAGGCATGGCAGAAAAGCTGTTGCGAGGGGTTGAGGCGGATATGGGAAAATCAGCGGGTTTGGCAAGGGCATAATTTTCAGATGTACTCTAAAACAAACACAGGAGGTGCTTATATTATTATGATGACATTTGGCGCTAAAATAAAACAGTTAAGGCTTAACTCCAAATATTCCATAACGGAAGCCGCTTTTTTGCTTGGCATAAACAAAGGCTCTCTTTCCCGTTATGAGCACGATTTGGTGGAGCCATCTTTAAATATGGCAAAGCGCATAGCCGTATTTTATAATGTAACACTGGATTTTTTGGCGGATATTCAAGATAGGACTTGAAAAAACAAAGTGTGTGTGGTATAATTAATTAATGTATTTTACAAGAGATTTTTTATGAGGCGGAGGCTGATTATATGGGGATATACGAATCGGGAGAGGACTATCTTGAAACAATACTTATTTTAAAAAACAGGCAGGGGTTTGTGCGTTCTATAGATGTGGCAAACGAGCTTGGCTACTCTAAACCCTCGGTGAGCCGTGCTATGTCCATTTTAAGGGACAACGGATATTTAACAATAGAGATCGGAGGGAATATTGTATTAACGGAGAAAGGCCGGGAAAAGGCAGGCAGTGTTTATGACAGGCATACTCATATTACGGATTTTTTTATAAAGGCGCTTGGAGTGAGCCCTGAAATTGCGGAAAAGGACGCCTGCAAAATTGAACACGATATAAGCGATGAAACATTTTTAAAGATAAAGAAATATTTGAAAAATATGTAACAAAAATTTTATATATTTGTATTTGTATTATGAGTTGAAATTTGTTATAATAAACATATAAGCTATGGAAACACCGAATAATTCAAGAATAAAAATAAATTTAGACGGGAGCCGGCAAAAAATTCAGGCATATAAACTGTGTGAAGCGACCGGAGTTTTTTTGTAAATTTATTTTTAGTTACATTTAAGTCAGTGTTTTCCCAAATAAAATTAATTATGAAAGGATGCTGAATATGAATAAAAAATTAAACAGAATTATGGCTTTTCTGCTTGCGGCGCTGTTTGTAACCTCCGCTTTTACAATAACCGCCCTTGCGGATGACCCTGTATATGTAACCATAAACGGAGAATACATAACCTTTCCCGAAGGAGATGCGCAGCCCATTATTTATAACAGCCGCGCCATGGTGCCTATAAGAACCACCGCCGAGGCTTTGGGCCTTACCGTAGAGTGGGACAAGGCTTCGGAAAAGGCAACCTTTAAAACCTCCGACGGCAGCAGAGTTATTACTCACACAATGCGCAGCAACATTATTTTTGTAAACAATGTAATGTCCTCCTTCGATACGCCTTCCATAGTAAGGCAGGATCGTATTCTTGTACCTATAAGAATGCTGGCGGAAGCAATGGGAGCCGAGGTCAGCTGGGACAACCCCTCCAGAACGGTAGCAATTAAAACCGATGCGGACAAGGCTTCAATCACATCCGCAATTTTTGCGGAAACGGAAATTACCGAAGGCGATGAGGCTGAAATTATTTGTATTACAAACGCAAAAACAAGCAAAATAAGGCTTTACGACCAAACCGCCGTAAAGGACGTTAAAGAGGTTACGGATTATACCGATAACGGGGACGGCTCCAGAACATTCAGAATTACATTTACTCCCGATGCTTCGGGAAGCCGCTCCTACAGTCTGTACCCCAACAACGGTACGGAGGACGGAGAAAGCAAGTCCGTTACATTAAAGGTAAACGAAAACACCAAAAAGGACGATGACAGCTCCGATGACGGTCTTTCGGAATATATTGAAAAGGTAACTCTTGAAGAAAAAACCGTTGAAAAGGGCGACTACGTTGAGTTTACGGTTGTTACGACAGATGAAGTTGAAAGAGTAAGGGTGGAAACAAAAAACGGAAGTAATTATACAACGGTTTCGGAATATGCCGAAACAAGCGGAAAACGTAAATTTCAAGGAAAAATCAGAGCGAGCGTTGCAGGCAGCAACAGCCTTTATATTTATGTTTATACAGATAAAATAGGCAAATATACAACGGACTTCAGAGTTGTAAACTTTAAGGTAACAGGCGATGATGATGACGATGACGCAAGCAAAACGCTTGAAATTTTCGATATTTACCCTGCAACAAATGTAGTTACCAAAAAAGAAGAGTGCCTGATTTATGTTTATACAACAAAGGATATTGACTATATAGAGGTTTTTGACGAGGATAACGATAAGGTTGCAAGCACAAACTACCGTTATGAAGAGCTTACATCTAAAAATGTTTGGGCGCTGAGCTGGACTCAAACCTCATCAGGCTCTAAAAAATTTAAGGTTATAGCTTATGACGAGGACGACGCCTCCACAAGCGAAAGCATCAGAATTGAGTGCGAAACCCAAACAAGCGGCCCTTATGTAATTTCAATCGAGCCTAAGTCGGACAATATTGAAACAGGCTCTTCCACAACATTTATTGCAAAATGCTCTACGGATACGGACTATGTTGTAATTAAGGACAGTAACGGCAGAACTCTTTATTCTACAGAGGGAAGCACAACAACCGCAGGCACAACCTATACCAAATATTCCTGCCGTTTGGATATTACAGAGGTAAATGACTATTACACAATTTACGCTTATGATGATGACGGAAACGTATATACAAGAGAGTTTTATGTTTACGGCACAACCTATGAAGAACCGGAAATTTTAGACGTTGACTATGACACAACCATTTATGAGGGTGACAGTGTAGACGTTGAAGTAATAACAAACACATCCGTTACAAGAGTTTGGATTGAGGATAAAGACGGAGATAACGTAACAAATAAATTAAAAACTCCATCTAAATCCTATGATGATGAATTGGTTTGGAGATTTAATTTTGAACCGGATGACAGAGGAACAAACTCCTACACGATTTACGCCTCTAACGAGGACACAGATGCGGATGAAGATTATGACTTTAAAACTATAAGAATTAAAGTACAATAAACCGAATTTTTCAGCACCCTCAGCATACGGGGGTGCTTTTCATTACGGAGGAAAAAAATGAATTGGAAAAAGCTTTTATGTAAAGAAAGAATCAGAAAAAGCAGTGTAAAAACCGATGATTTAAGAAGCGAGTTTGAAAAGGACTACCACAGAATTATAGGAAGCGCATCTTTCAGACGGCTGCAGGACAAAACGCAGGTTTTCCCTTTGGATAAAAGCGATTTTGTAAGAACAAGGCTTACCCACTCCTTAGAGGTTTCTTCATTTGGCAAAAGCCTTGGACAGGGTGTTGGCGGCATTATAATAAAAAATTCCATTGATAAAGACTTTAAAACGGAGTATACAAGCCATATTTGCGATATTTTGCAGTCCGCAGGACTTATACACGATATAGGCAATCCCCCTTTCGGGCATTTTGGCGAGCTTGCCATAAGGAGCTGGTTTAAAAGCAATATGGCGAAAATTATGTATAAGGGCAAGCCCGCAAATAAAATTTTAAACGATACAATGCTTGAGGATTTTTACAGCTTTGAGGGCAATGCACAGGGACTGAGGGTTGTTACAAAGCTGCACCGTATTGTGGATAAACACGGTATGAACCTTACAAAGGGTTTGCTTTCCGCAATTATTAAATACCCATGCTCTTCCGTTGAAACAAATAAAAAATTCGGGTATTTTTATGCCGAAAGAGATATTTTTAAGGATTTGAACGAAAGCTGCGGCACAATGGGAAAACGCAACCCTCTTGTACTGCTTTTGGAGGCCGCCGATGATATTGCCTATAAAACAGCGGATATTGAAGATTCATTTAAAAAGGGAATAATAAATTTTGAAGAGCTTAAAGGAGAGCTTGGAGAAAGCGGAAAGGATATTCAGGCGCTTTACAACGGCAACGGATATAACACTGTTGTAAAGTATCTTATAGCTGTGCAAAGAAATGCGCTGAACGAAGCGATAAACTGCTTTGCGCAAAACTACAGCGCCATTATGAACGGCAGCTTTTGCGGCAGCCTGTTAAATTACGGCAGTTACGGAAAGCTGCTTGACGCTTTGGGGGATATTGCCTGCCGCTATGCTTTTAACTCTCGTCCCATTTATCTTTTGGAGCTGGGCGGCAGCAGTATAATAAACTTTTTGCTGAGTAAATTTACAGCGGCAGTTACCGACCCCAAAAGCAATGACGGCATTAACAACAGAATTTACTCGCTTATATCCGATAATTATAAAAAATGCTATGAGGAATACAGTAAAGATAAGACGGAAGAAGAAAAGCTCTATTTAAGGCTTCTGCTTGCGACGGACTACATAAGCGGTATGACAGACAGCTTTGCAAGGCAGCTTTACAGAGAGCTTTCAGGCACAGGCGTTTGATTTGCGTAATTATTTCAATAAACGTCCTGCGCCTCGGGCATAATTAAAGCGGCTATAATGTAGGCAAGTATGCCGGTACCCCAAACAAATATTACAAATATCCATATAAGCCTTACAATGGTTGGGTCTATATTAAAATATTCCGCAATGCCTCCGCAAACACCGCAAAGCTTTTTGTCCGTTGCGGACTTCCTTAATTTTTTCATATTGTCACCTCTAAAAAAATGCTGTAATATACATTATTGTACTTTAATTTTAATACCGCATAAAAGTATTGTCAACCGAATTATATAAAAATTATTGAAAAACAACGGATTATAAGGCTTGCATTTGCCGCTCCGAAAAGTTTTAAAAAAATGCGTTTTGCTGTTGATTTTAATATTATTATTTGTTATAATAAAATTTAATATCACAAAATTTACTGAGAAAAATATGATTTTAGGAGGAGTAAAAATGGCATATTATTTCAATGAGCCTTCACACACATTCAGCGAGTATTTGCTTATTCCGGGATATACTCCCAAGGAATGTATACCGGCTTCGGTTTCATTAAAAACACCTATTGTAAAGTTTAGAAAAGGCGAAGAGCCTGCTTTAGCAATGAATATACCCCTGGTTTCCGCAATAATGCAGTCAGTATCCGACGATAATATGGCAATAGCGCTTGCCAAAGAGGGGGGCATATCCTTTATATACGGCTCACAAACAATAGAAAATCAAGCCGCTATGATTAGAAGAGTAAAAAGCTATAAGGCAGGCTTTGTTCCCAGCGACTCCAACCTAAAGCCAACAGCCACATTGCAGGACGTTTTGGAGCTTAAAGCCAAAAACGGTCATTCCACAATAGCAATAACAGAGGACGGAACTGCCCTTGGCAGGCTGGTTGGCATAGTTTCCAGCAGAGATTACAGGGTAAGCCGAATGAGTACCGATACCCCTGTTTCGGAATTTATGACTCCTTTAAGCAAAATTATATCCGCACCCGAGGGCACAAGCCTTAAAGCCGCAAACGATATAATTTGGGATAATAAGCTTAACTCACTTCCCATAATAGATAAAGAAGGCAGACTTGTTGCATTTGTTTTCCGCAAGGATTATGCCTCTCATAAGGACAATCCGTTAGAGCTTTTGGACTCTTCAAAGCGTTATATTGTAGGCGCAGGCATTAACAGCAGAGATTATGCCGAAAGAGTACCCGCTCTTGTTGATGCGGGAGCGGACATTTTGTGTATAGACTCCTCCGAGGGCTACTCTGAATGGCAGGCAATGACAATAGCTTTTATAAGAGAAAAATACGGCGATAAAGTAAAGGTGGGCGCAGGCAATGTTGTGGATAAGGACGGCTTCCGTTTTCTTGCGGAGGCAGGAGCGGACTTTGTAAAAATAGGCATCGGCGGCGGTTCCATTTGTATTACAAGAGAAACAAAGGGCATAGGCAGAGGTCAGGCAACAGCGGTTATTGAGGTTGCCAAGGCAAGAGATGAATACTGCAAAGAAACGGGAATTTATATACCTATATGCTCAGACGGAGGTATTGTACACGATTATCACATAACATTGGCTCTTGCAATGGGCGCAGACTTCTGTATGCTGGGCAGATACTTCTCACGTTTTGAAGAATCCCCCACAAACAAGGTTATTGTAAACGGCAACTATATGAAGGAGTACTGGGGCGAAGGCTCCGCAAGAGCAAGAAACTGGCAGCGCTACGATATGGGCGGAGAGGCAAAGCTCTCATTTGAAGAGGGTGTAGACTCCTATGTTCCTTACGCAGGCACATTGCACGACAACCTTAGCACAACGCTTTATAAAGTAAAATCCACAATGTGCAACTGCGGCGCTTTAACTATCCCTGAGCTTCAGCAAAAGGCACGTCTTACACTGGTTTCATCTACAAGTATTGTAGAGGGCGGCGCTCATGATGTTGTTCTTAAGGATAAAAACATATCCGTAATTACAAAATAATAAACATATACATTTTACTTTAAAATCGGTGCATACATATTTTTTGTATGCGCCTTAATTTTTATGGAAATATATTTTTTTGTATGATATAATAAAAGCAGGAGACTTGCAGGGCATCTCCAAAAATAAGAAAAACCAAATAAATATTGAAATTTTTTTCGGAAACAGGTGAGATTTTTAAATGAAAGAATGTTTTGAACTGCCCGTTGTGGCGCTTATAGGAATAGTTGCGTTTCCCGGAGTGGAAATGCTTGTTGATATTAAAAGAGATTTTTCCAACGAAGCGGTTTCAGCCGCTATGATGGGAGAAAAACAGGTTGTATTTGTAACGCAAAAGGATACCTCCAAAGAAGACCCCGTAAAGGACGATCTTTACGGAGTAGGTGTTTTAGGCAAAATTAAACAGGTTATAAAGGTTGCTCCAAACATAACAAGGGTTTTTGCGAAATGTATTAAAAGAGTACGCATTTCTTCATTATATAAAGACGGGGACTTTTACAAGGCGGACTGCGTATCCTTAATTAACAGCATTTACGATTTTACTGATGAAATTGAAAAAAAGGCAGTCAGCGACCTTGTAAAAGAGGCTTTTGAAAAATACTGTCTAAACTCCACAAAGTTTAATATGGAATTTGTTGACGAGCTTATGAGAGTAAACGATTTCGGACTTATAATGAATGTTATGGGCGCAAGAATTGATTTTAAAATTGAGGACAAGCAAAAGCTTTTGGAAACAATACCTCTTAAAGCAAGAGCATTTGAGCTTTTGCGTCTTTTCCGCTCGGAAATAAGCGTTTTAGAGGTAAAAAAAGAAATTGACAGTAAGGTTAAGGCAAACATAGAAAAGGCCCAAAGAGAAAACATTTTAAGAGAGCAGCTGAAGGTTATTACCGATGAGCTTATGGACAAGGACGGCCTGGCAGGTGAAATACGGGACTATAAGGACAGAATGGCTCGCCTTGCTTTGCCGGAGGAGGTGGAGGAAAAGCTTAACAAAGAGATGGAAAGGCTTAAAAAAATGCCCTCTATGGCGGCGGAAGGCTCTGTTTGCAGAGATTATATAGAAACAATACTTTCCCTGCCTTGGGGAATATACTCAAAGGAAAACAAAAGCCTTAAAAGAGCCGAAGGCATTTTGGAAAGGGATCATTACGGACTTAAAGACGTTAAAGAAAGAATTGTGGAGTTTTTAGCGCTGCGCCTTAATACGGACAGCGCCAAAGCGCCTGTTTTGTGCCTTATCGGCCCTCCGGGGGTGGGAAAAACCTCCGTCGCTAAATCCGTTGCAAATGCCTTGGGAAGAAAATATATAAGAATGAGCTTGGGCGGAGTGCATGACGAGGCGGAGCTTAGAGGACACAGACGCACCTACATAGGAGCTATGCCCGGCAGAATTATAGCGTCAATTAAAAACGCAGGCACATCCAACCCTCTTATTCTTATGGACGAAATTGACAAAATAGGCAGCGACTACAAGGGCGACCCTGCCTCTGCTCTTTTGGAGGTTTTGGACGGAGAGCAGAATTTTTCCTTTAGAGATAATTATTTGGAAGTACCCTACGATGTATCAAAGGTTTTCTTTATATGCACGGCAAACACAGCGGATACCATTCCCCCGGCGCTTAGGGACAGAATGGAAATAATAGAGCTTAACAGCTATACCGCTGAGGAAAAGCTTAAAATAGCCTCAAAATATCTTGTTAAAAAACAGCTTAAATTTCACGGACTTAATAAAAAGCAGCTTAAATTTAAAAGCGGTATAATAGCGGAAATTATTGACGGCTACACAAGGGAGGCGGGAGTGAGAAATCTTGAAAGGCTTATAGGCAGTATTTGCAGAAAAGCGCTTAAAGAAATGCTTACAACAGACAAGGAAGAAATTGTTGTGGATAAGGCAAAGCTTTTGGAATATTTGGGTAAACGCAAATTTAAAAAAGAAATTGCCGGAAAGACCGACAGAATTGGAGAGGTGACGGGTCTTGCGTGGACACAGGTTGGCGGAACAACTCTTCAAATAGAAGTAAATACCTTCAGCGGCAGCGGAAAAATTAAGCTGACGGGCAATGTAGGCAAGGTTATGGAGGAATCCGCCTTTGCCGCATACAGCTATATAAGAGCCAATGCCGAAAAGTTAGGCATTTTTACGGACTTTTCATCAACCGATGTTCACATTCACATTCCCGAAGGGGCAACCCCGAAGGACGGCCCCTCCGCAGGCATTACAATGACAACCGCCATGTTTTCCGCTTTGGGAGAAATACCCGTTAAGCACAGCGTTGCCATGACGGGAGAGGTGGATATAAGAGGAAACGTGCTGCCTATAGGCGGTTTAAGAGAAAAGGCGCTTGCGGCAAAGGCGGCAGGCATTAAAACCGTTATACTGCCAATGGAAAACAGCGCCGATTTGGAGGAGCTGCCGGACTACGCTAAAAGCGGAATGGAGTTTGTTCTTGTAAGTCATATAGATGAAGTATTTAAAAACGCTCTTAATAAAAGCGGCGGCGGAATAAAAATCCAACAGGAAAAAATTATGCCTGCTATTTCAACGGAGGAAAACAGGCAGGAGATTAGGAGTTAATATGATAGTTAATAATTGCGGAATAGATAAAACAGCCGTAAAAAAAAGCCAGTACCCCAACAACGGACTGCCTGAAATTGCCTTTGCGGGCAAAAGCAACGTAGGCAAGAGCAGTCTTATAAATGCAATGCTGGGAAGAAAGGCGTTGGCAAGAACAAGCCAAAACCCCGGCAAAACAAGAACAATTAATTTTTATATTGTGGAAAACCGCCTTTATTTTGTGGACTTGCCCGGCTACGGCTATGCCAAAGCGCCTAAAAGCGAAATTGAAAAATGGGGTGTTATGATTGACGAATATCTGCTTGAAAGAGAAGAGCTGAAAGCAATTATACTTTTGGCAGATGCGCGTCATGAGGCAGGCAAAAACGATATTATGATGCTGGAATATTTGCGTCATTACGGATACAAAATTATTATTGCAGCCACAAAGTGCGATAAAATAAGCAGAAATAAGCTGCCCTCATATATTAAGGCGCTTAAAAATTCTTTGGGGTTGCAGCCGGGAGAAATTCTCATACCGTTTTCCGCCGTTACAAAAGCGGGCAGGGACGAGCTGTGGGAAATTATAGAAACAGAAAGCGGTATAAACAATATGTAAATTATGGGACAATATAAATTGAAGTACCGTTATCCGCATTATTTTTAAAATTATTCTTTACAAAAATGCTAAAAAATAGTAATCTATATATATATTGGTATTTTTACAGTAATTTTAAGCAAAATGGTTAAATAATGTAAAGGGGGATATTATGAAAAGGAATATTTTAACAAAAGCGGCTACTATTGGCACGGCTTTACTTATGGCTTTAAGCTTTTCCGCCTGCGGAAAAACAGAAGGCAAAAACGGTGACATTACAATGATGGCATCAACAATTCTTACGGAGGAAAACGGCAGGCAGTATTTTCAGGACGAATATGAAAAAATGACGGGTATTAAGCTGGATATTCAGCAGCCTGAGCATAATCAATATTATGAAAAGGTTTCAATAACCTTTGCGGCGGGAGAACCCTGTGATATTATTGAGCTTGGCTCCACATATTACCCGTCCTATGCGGCTGAGGGTGTTTTAAGAGATCAAACTGAAATGTGGGAAAACTCCGAGCTTAAAAAGAAGGGCACCGTAAATGAAGATTATGTTAACAACCTAAAGGTTTATAATTTTGATGACGGTAAAAAGGGACTTTACGGTTTTCCAAATCAAAAAGGCGGCGGAACAATTACATACGTCAGAAAAGACTGGATGGATGCTTTGGGGATAGATACGCCTACAAGCTATGAAGAGTTTTATGATATGTTAAAAGCCTTCAAAAATATAAAAAACGTAGACGGCTATAAAGATAAATACAAAAACGACCCTATTTATCCCATTACGGCGGCAGGACTTATAAATACAGAGAGCCCTTATGAAATTTATTTAAGAGAGTTTTATCAGGACGCAAGACCGTGCTTTTATTATAATGAAGAAAAGGGCGAATTTATAGACGGTGTTTTGGAGCCTGAAATGAGAGCTGCTCTTGTAAGAATGAGAAATGCTTATAAAGACGGTCTTATTGACCCCGGCGCGGTTTCAAACAAAACATCTACCTGCCGTGACAGATTTTATAACGGAACTGTAGGAGCGTTTAATTATTGGGCAGGCTCGTGGATGAAAACCCTGGATAACAATATTAAAATAAGCAATCCCGAGGCGGAGCTTCTTGCGCTTCCGTCATTTGATAAGGAAAAGGAATATTATATTGAAAGACCTGCGACGGCTCATGTAATATCAGTATTTACATCGGAAGAACAGGCTGAGTTTGTATTTAAAAACTTTATAGAATTTTCTCACGACAGCGGAGAGGGTCAGATGCTTTTTACAAACGGTGTGGAGGGTATTCATTATAAGTATATCAATGAGGAAAAAACAAAGGCTGAGCATTTGCCAAGCTTGAGCGATCCAACCGTACTTTGCGAAAAGGCCTTTTATGCGGCTGAGTTTTCAATTACAGAATTTGATAATCCTTTTGAAATTGATGAAAGAATTACAAAATCACTTGAAGTATTTGAAGAGAACAGCAAAATTTACGATATACCCGTTATTACGGCAACCGTTGCGGTGCAGCTGCCTGATGTAGAGGTTGCAAAAAGACTGCTTGTTGCTAATGTTGTTGTGGAAGGTGTTGACGTAGATGAGGCTATTGAAAAATACAAATCAGATACCGAAAAACAGAGAACAACCATTTTAGAGGATCTTAATAAAATAGATTTTGAAAACAGCTGATAAAGCCGTTTAACTATTTGTACGGCTTTAAGCCATACTGAACAAAGCATATATAAAGGTTAAAGCATAACCCGCATCGGAATAAGTGATGCGGGTTATGTTATTTTTCCCGAATAAGCATAGTATATTTAAGCTCCGACGGACTCATACCATAGTTTTGCTTGAAGGAACGGTTGAAGGAACGGATGGAGTCGAAGCCTGTAAGCTGTGATACGGCGGTTATTTTAAAGTCCGTTGTACGCAGAAGCTCGGCGGCTTTTTTACAGCGTACGGAATTTAAGTATGTTTTTAAATTTGTATTTAACTGTTGTGAAAACAGTCTGGAAATATTATACTTGCTTACGCCAAACTCCTGTGCGAGAGAATCTCTTGTTATGGGCGAGGCAAAGTTAATATCAATATAGCTTAATACCTGCGGCAGAAGCTTGCGCAAAGGCAGCGCCTGACGCTTTGTAAAGCTTAATGTTTTATATATATTGGCAAAAATTATAATGGTATAGCCAAGCTTAATTTGAATGGGTTTATCCGATGTTATGTTTGTAAAGGCAAATTTAGTTTCTTCATTTATATCTTCTGCGGGAATTATGGGAGAAACAGGGGCAAAACCGCTCATTTCGGGAAAAAGAGGGGTTATGTAGTGCGGATCAAAAACTATCATACGGTGATCCCCAACATTTTGTCCGCTTCTATGGTAGGAGTGAGGTATGCCCGGAAAAATTATCGCAGCTTCACCTGCCGAAACCTCATAGGGAACACCCCCAATGGTTATGTGCTGTATGCCCGAATACATATATATAATTTCAATATATTTGTGCAAATGTTCCTTAAACTCCAGCTCTTTGCGGTTTCTTACAACAAAAAAGTCAGTATTTAAAACCTCGTAAAATGTATCCATTATTTTTCACCTCCGCACATTATGGCTATAAATAGATATATTATGGCTTTTATTATATTATATTTTGATGTATAATGCAAGTAAGAATTTATTATTGGGGGTATTGTATGAAAAAAATTACGGCATTTTTGATAACTGTCATATTTTGCTTAGGGTGCCTGCCTCCTGCGTTGGGAGCTGAAAGCATGAGCAGAGAGGATATTTTTAAATTAATTGAAGAAAGCGGCGATTACGAAAAAACGGTGCGCTGGGGAGATTACCTCATGGCTCTTTGCAAAGACGGAAAAACCCTTAAATATACATATTTGGGCAATGTATGGGTTGAAATTAATTTAGACGTTTTTGAGGAAAGCGATATTGTAATTAATGACGATACTGTTTTTAATATTAACGACATTGCGGTATACGGAGATCAGGTTTTTGCAGCTTGTGACAACGGAATTGTTATTATAATTACAAGCTGCGCAAAATGCTACAAGGTTAAGCAGGTTTGTGATTTTAACATTGAAAAAATCAATTTGGGAACAGACGGCTTTGAATTTTTCGGAGCAGATATAAATGAAAAAGAGGTTGTTTCCTACAACAGCTTAAGGCAGGAAAAAATTGACCCGGAAATTGCCTTGGGACTTGCCGTAAACGGCGCTGTGCTTGTAGATGTGAGAGATAAAGAGGATTTTGAAACAGGGCACGTTTACGGAGCTGTAAATATACCCATAGACCAAATTGAGGATATATCAAGGTATTCCAAAAACAGTACGATTATTTTTTATTGCTACAGCGGCAACAGAGCAGGCAGAGCGGTAGAGGAGGCTCAAAAAATGGGGTTTGTAAATGTTTACAACGCAGGCGGTTATGAGGACTTTAACTAAGAGGCTTGGTTTATTAAGTGACGCAGCTGCGTTAGCGAGGTAAAAATATCCTTGACTTGATATTTAACGGAATTTCCGTTTTATATACGCATTAAAAAATTTAAGGAGGGATAAAAATGCGGCTTAAAAGAGTTATTTCATTGGGGCTTTGCGCGGCTATGCTTTTTGGAAGTATAAGCATATCGGCGGCGGAAGAAGCAGAACCCATTGAAGCGGAAGAGGTTACAGCGGCAGGAGAAAGTGAAATGTTACCATATCAGGATGAAAGCTTATCTTTTGAAGAAAGGGCGGCAGACCTTGTTTCAAGAATGACACTTGAGGAAAAGGTTGCTCAGCTTGGTCACAGCGCTCCCGCAATCAGCAGACTTGGCGTAAGCAAGTATAATTATTGGAGAGAGGCGCTCCACGGAGTTGCGAGAAACGGCAGGGCAACCAGCTTTCCGTCACCTCTTTCCATGTCCAACACATGGGACAGAGAGCTTTTAGGTGAAGAAGGCTCGGTTATAGGAACAGAGGCAAGGGCAAAGGCAAAGGAAAAGAATATTAAGGATCTTTCCTACTGGAGTCCTACAATTAATATGTCAAGAGATCCTCGCTGGGGACGTAATGACGAAACTCTTGGCGAGGACCCATACCTTACAACACAATACGGAGATGAGTTTGTAAGCGGTATGCAGGGCAGTGACAGCAAATATTTGCAGACAATAGCTACTCTTAAACACTATGTTGCAAATAACTGCGAGGGCGAAAGACAGCAAGGCTCTTCGGTAATGGACGAGCAAACGCTAAGAGAGTATTATGCAAGAGCTTTTGAGGATATTATTGAAGATTCAGCGCCTGCCTCGGTAATGAGCAGCTACAATGCAACAACAGTTACAAGAAACGGTGAGCAGTTGTTTGATTATCTTCCTTCATCATCAAACCCGTATCTTCTTACGGAGCTTTTAAGAAGAACATTCGGTTTTAACGGCTATGTTGTTTCGGACTGCGGTTCATTAAACAACAATAACAGCAGACTGCCTTATAAAAGGACATTATTCCCCGACAGGGATTTATCCGATGTGACACAGGCTGAAACATGGGCGCCTACAATCAAGGCGGGAAATGACCTTGACTGCGGTTCTGTTTCTCAGGCATACGCTTATGAGGCGGTTGAAAACGGATATGTAACGGAAGAGGATTTAGACGTTGCTCTTTACAGATGCTTTTTGCAGAGATTCAGAACAGGCGAGTTCGATTCAACAAATCCCTATGCGGCAATTTCCACAAGCGAGCTTGAAACAGCGGCTCACGTTGATGTTGCCGAAAAGGCGGCGGAAGAGGCTTGGGTACTTTTAAAGAATGACGGAATTTTGCCTGTAACAAAGGAAAACCCCAATATTGCCATTGTTGGTGATATGGCAGGAACAACATACCTTGGAGATTATTCAGGCGAGCCTGTTGATACAACATCTCCTTACAAGGGTCTTTGCGAAGAGTTTGGAGAGGAAAATGTACACTATTTAGGCGGTGTGGACGATAACGAGGTTCTCCTTAACGTAAAATCTCTTAATCTTGTTAAGGCAGACGGCACAAAAACAAGTGTGGATCTTTCCAAGGCAACGGCTGCCACAGGACTTACAGTATCAGGCACAAGCCTTAAAAACTTAACAAAGAGCGCACAGGCAGTTATTAAAAATGTAGATTTCTCCAACGTAGTAAGCGTTGAGGCAGAGCTTGCGACAGGCTCCAATACGGAAAACGCACCTGTAAGCACACTTCTTATAGGCTACGGCAGCGCAACATTGCAGGTTGCCGCAATTAAGGCGGAAAAAACAGAAACAGCCGAAACATACGCAACAGTAAGCGCAGCTTATACGGGAGCAGACGGCGGCTACAACGGCACAGCCGATCTTTATATTACAGTATCACCTGCGGCAGCCTTCTCCGTAAGCACTTATAAAGAAGAGCTTGATGCGGCAGACGTTATTTTGGCATACGGCGCAACAACAACGGCAGACTCTAAGGAAAGCAATGACAGAAGCAGTATTTCAATGCCAAGCCATCAAAGCCACGTTAAGGCAATTTGCGATGCTTATCCCGATAAAACGGTTGTTGTTCTTCAAACAGTCGGTCAGATGGACGTAAGCACATTTGAGAATAACGCAAAGGCTATTATGTGGACCTGCTACAACGGTCAAAAGCAGGGCACGGCTCTTGCTAGCATAATTTCAGGAAAAGTAAACCCGTCACGACGTCTTTCCACAACATGGTATGACCCTGCGGATCTTTTGAAAATGCCATGTTCAACAACAGGCGGCGGCACAACGGACTCGGCAGGAATTAAGTGGTACAGAAATACAAACTATCAAATAAGACAAAGCGGAGATTATCCCGGAAGATCCTACCAATATTACAGCGGAACTCCCGTTTATTCATTTGGTTACGGTCTTTCCTACACGGATTTCAAATATTCCAATATGAAGCTTTCCTCAAACACGGCAGATGCCAACGGCGCTGTTAATGTAAGTGTTGATGTTGAAAACACAGGCAGTGTTGCAGGTGATGAGGTTGTTCAGCTTTATGTTAAGGTACCAGGCGGTGACGGTGTAAATCTTCCTCTTAAACAGCTTAAAGGCTTTGAAAGAGTAAGCCTTGAGGCAGGAGAAAAGAAAACCGTTACAATGACGCTTGATATAGCGGATATTCATTTTTATGATGAAGCCACACAAACAGAATATGTTCCTACAGGCAACTACACAATTATGGCAGGTAAAAATGCAAACGACGCCGATATGCTTAGTGAAAGCCTTAACGTAAGCGGAACACTTAAAAGCGAGCTGAGTGTTGTTTGCGCTGTTCCTAACGGTATTCAAACAATCGGCGCAATTAATGAGGACGGTACACTTAACTCAACACTTAAAAGCATTAGCGTAGCTCTTTCCGCTAAAATGAGCGATGAAGCCGTTATAGAGCTTGACAGCGGCAATACTGCATATTCAAGCAGTAATACGGAAATTGCGGTTGTTGACGAAAACGGAACAATTACCGCAGGTACAAAAGACGGCACAGCCATTATTACGGCAGAAGTAACGGTAGACGGCGTAACAAAGAGCGCAACAGTGCCTGTTACAAACCTTACAAAGGCGGCTATAACAGACGCTATGAGAGCAGAAAAGCTTGCGGCGCTTGAAACAGCTTATAAGAGCTATGATATGAGCCTGTACTCAGCAGTAAACCAGCAGCTTATTACAAGCATTTACGAAGCTGCAAAGGCAGAGCTTGAAACGATGACAGACAGCGATTTGCTTGATCCTACAACGGATAAGGCTGTTGCTGATATGGCGGCAGTAAGAAAGATGCCTGCCCCGGGAACAAAGATTTATGAAATAACGTCTATGAAGGACACTATTTACGGAAACATTGAAACCGAAATTACATATAACGGTGATTCCATGGATCCTAAGGCAGTTGTTCTTGCGGCAGTTTATAATGCGGACGGAACTCTTAACAGAGTTGTGCCTACGGACATTGCGGATACGGGCAGCTACGTTATTGAGGGTAATTTTGTAAACGGTGATAAAACAGAGCTTTATATTTGGGACAGCGTTGAAAATATGCAGCCGTTAAGCGATAAAATTTCTCACGACTTTACAATTTCCGATAACGTAAACGTAACATTCTATAACTTCAGCGACAGTGATTTTGACAGCTTCAGAGGGCTTACCGAGGGTATTACGGCAGGGCCTGTAAACGGCATAAGCGCAACAGGCGCTATTGCGGATAAGAGCAAAAACGTAACTTATTCATTTAACGGCACTGACTATAAGTTTACAAAATCACTTCAAACCGGAAGCGGAAGCACAGCAAAGGCAAACCTTTTCTTTACGCCTGCTCAGGGTTACAGCAAGTGTACAGTAACCGTTATATTTGACGGAAACGGCAGTGACGGCAGAGTACAGAATATTGCGCAGGGCGGCAAGGTTTTGGCAACCGCAAACAGTGTTTCAACAGGCGTTACCGAGCTTACGGCGGAAATTACCGATTTCAGTCAGCCTGTTTATACCTACGGCGGCGGATCTAACAAAAATATTTATGCAATGATAATTGCTTATGAGTAATTTTCGGTAATAACGAAAGGAGAATTGTAATATGAAAAGATTTATTGCAGCGGCAGTTTCGTTAATTACCCTTATGGCTACCTGTGTAAGCGCACAGGCAGCCGTAGAAATTAACGGAGTTACGGTTAAGGACGGCGGAGCGGTCAGCGTTAGTGTAAAAACCGATGACGTTCCCGATAATTTACAGTATACTGTTCTTTTAAGAAAGTACGTTGAGGGAACAGAGCTTACTCTTGACGATGTGATTTATATAGACCAGCTTAACAGTGATGAATATACTTTAAGCGGAACAAAGGGCAGCTTTGATATTGACTTTAATGTTGATACAGAGGGCGTTTATGAAATTAAAATAGGCGCAACGGAAGCCGAAGCGGCAGATGATATGCTTTTCGGCAAGGATATTGACTCTTCACCCACAGATAACGACAAGATTTACGGTGACGCCGATGCTAACGGCACGGTTACTGCGAATGATGCGGCTTTATTGCTTGAAAAGGCAAGAAATCCCGAGTTTGAAGTAAAGGCGGCTTTGGAAATAATCGATGTAGACGGTGACGGAAGCATAACCTCCGCAGACAGCGGCGAGGTGCTTTTAAAGGTTATTAACGGTGCACACAGCTTTGCCGTGGAAAGCAAGTAATAAATTATTGTAAATATATAATAAATATCCCTCGGTAACTCCGGGGGATATTTTAACAAAAAACCCAACCTTAATAATAGTTGGGTTTCCGATTTATTTTGCTGTTTCTATGGGTACAATGGCAAGAGTTTTACCAAGGGGAGCCAATACCTTTAAAACGGTGTCAATTTGGGGACTGGTGCTCCCCTTTTCCATTCTCGCTATAACCGGTTGCTTTACACCGCTTAACTCCTCAAGCTTTTTTTGGCTTAACCCCTTCTCCTGCCTTGCCTTAATAAGTTCACCTATAAGGGCAACTCTTAAATTGCTGGCGGCTATTTCTTCGGGAGTCAAATAGCCCTTTTCCAACAATTCTTGCTCTAATTCGTCCCATGTTCCGCCAATAGCACTGTTATTCATCATCAACGCCCCTTTCTTTTAATTCCGCAAGCTCTCGTTTTGCCTTCTCAATTTCTCTTGTGGGTGTTTTTT
>CAYMAA010000005.1:0-32756 GCA_964388305.1 uncultured Lachnospiraceae bacterium
AATATCTATAACCTGACGGAACTCTGCCGCAGTCATTTCAGTCATAGGTATACGTTTAATGATACCTGCGTTGTTTACAAGAATGTCAATAATGCCGACTTCTTTTTCCACCTTAGCAACAAACTCATTAACCTGTTCTTCGTTAGTAACATCGCAAACATAGCCATGAGCGTTAATGCCTGCTTCCTTATAAGCGGCAAGACCTCTGTCTACCAATTCCTGCTTAATATCGTTAAAAACGATTGTAGCGCCTGCTGCTGCCATGCCTGATGCAATAGCAAAGCCGATACCGTAGGATGCGCCGGTTATAAGAGCAACTTTTCCCTTTAATGAAAAATCTTCTAATTTCATTTGTTTACCTCCGTTCAAAATAAATTCAGAAATATTAAATACAATTCCTTATTTACATTATACAACAACGCTTATTTTTTTTCAAGGGTTTTTATGGAAATTGATAACAATTTATATACAATGCTTCACGTTTAATATATTGTCATTTTACGGAGATATTTTTCTCTTGTTGCCATACCGCCTCTTATATGGCGTTCGGATTTGTTGATTTCCAGTACTTTTCTTGCCTCGGCGGCAAGTGACGGATTTATTTTTAAAAGACGTTCGGTTATATCCTTATGCACGGTGCTTTTGCTTATGCCAAATCTGCGGGCGGTTTCTCTTACTGTGGCATTGCTCCTTACAATATAGCCCGCAACCTCCACTGCTCTTTTTTCAATATAATCCTTCAAAAAAACTTCCTCCAATAAATAGGCTTAATTATTTATATGAAGGAAGTTTTTTGGTTATGTTTGGTTTGTATTATTCAGTGTTACCTTAGTTATATTTTTTAATGCCAATATCGTGGCGGAAGTGTTTATCCTTAAAATCTATTTTATCTACTGCGGCATAGGCTGTTTTTATAGCCTCGTCCAAAGATGAGCCCGTGGCTGTTACACCAATTACTCTGCCGCCGTTTGTATAATACTTGCCGTCTTTAAGGGAGGTGCCTGCATGGTAAACGGTAACGGCAGGGTCTTTTTCGGCATCTTCTATACCGGTTATTTCATATCCCTTTTTGTAGCTTACGGGGTAGCCGCCGGACGCCATAACAACGCAGGCGGCGCCGCCGTTATCCCACTGAATGTTGAGCTTATCCAAAGCGCCGTCTACGCAGGCCTCAAAAATTTCCAAAAGGTCGGATTTAAGACGGGGGAGAATAACCTGTGTTTCGGGGTCGCCAAAACGGCAGTTATATTCTATTACCTTAGGGCCGTCCTTAGTAAGCATAAGACCAAAATAAATTATGCCCTTAAATGTTCTGCCCTCTTTATTAAGAGCGTCTACAGTGGGGCGGAAAATTGTTTTCATTGCGATTTCCGCAATCTCGGGGGTATAAACTCTGCTGGGAGAAAATGTACCCATACCGCCTGTATTAAGACCCTCGTCATTATCGTAAGCACGCTTATGATCCTGTGCGGAAACCATTGGCACAACCGTATTTCCATCACAGAAGGAAAGCACGGAAACCTCGGGGCCTGTTAAAAATTCCTCAATAACAACCTTTGCGCCGCTTTTGCCGAATTTTTTATCAATCATCATTTCTTTAAGACCGTTTTCCGCCTCGGTTTGTGACTGACAGATAAGAACACCTTTACCCAGTGCAAGACCGTCTGCCTTTAAAACAACGGGAGGGGTAAGGGTTTTTACATAAGCAAGAGCTTTTTCGTAATTATCGAAGGTTTCATACTTTGCTGTGGGAATGTTGTACTTTTTCATAAGCTCCTTTGAAAAAGCCTTAGAGCCTTCTATTATGGCGGCATTTTTACGAGGCCCGAATATACGCAGACCCTCTGCCTCAAAAGCGTCTGCCACACCCATAACAAGGGGGTCGTCCATACCTACAACGGTAAAATCAATACACTCTTTTTTGGCAAAGCTAACAAGTGAGGGAATATCCGTTGCGCTTATATTAACACACTCCGCAACTGCGGAAATACCTCCGTTGCCGGGGGCGCAGTAAATTTTATCTATTTTTTTGGACTGAAGCAGCTTATGTATAATTGCGTGTTCACGTCCTCCGCTGCCTATTACTAAAACCTTCATATTGTGTACCTCCAATTAATTATGTCTGTAAACCTTATTGTCCCTAACCTCTAATTTGCCATCGGCAAAAAGAGCCACCGCTTTGGGAAAGATTTCCCATTCCGCCTGTTCCATAACTCTTTTTTGGAGAGCTTCGGGAGTATCATCGTCCTGTATTTCCACGGCTTTTTGAAGAATTATAGGGCCGTTATCCGCTTTTCCGTCTACAAAATGCACTGTTGCTCCCGTTATTTTAACTCCTTTTGCAAGAGCGGCCTCGTGCACATGAAGTCCGTAATAACCCTTTCCGCAAAAAGAGGGGATAAGCGCAGGGTGAATGTTCATAACCATATTTGGAAAAGCGTCCGTAAAAACAGGGTCTAAAATAAGCATAAAACCCGCAAGTACAATTAAGCCCACACCTGCCGCTTTAAAGTGAGCGACTATTGCCTGAGAGTATGCCTTACGGTCGGGATAATCCTTTAGTTTAATTACCGTGTGCGGAATATTGTTTTTTTCCGCTCTTGTTAAAGCATAGGCATTTTCCTTATTGCTTACAACGGAAACAATTTTTCCGTTAATTTTGCCTGCGTTTACGGCATCTATAATTGCCTGAAGGTTTGTGCCGCCGCCTGAAACCAATGCGCCTATTTTAAGCATAATGCCACCTGCCTTTTATTTCAAAATAATATCAATGCCGCTGCCCTCTGCCGCTTTGCCTATTTTATAGGCTGTTTCGCCGTTTTGCGCAAGAATTTCCATTGCCTTGTCCGCATCTTCGGGACTTACTGCCGCAACCATACCAATACCCATATTAAATGTATTATACATGGACATTCTTTCAACATTGCCAAGCCTTTCCATAAGAGTAAAAATAGGAGGAATGGGGTAAGAGCCTTCTTCAACAACGGCTTTTATGCCCTTTGGCAGCATTCTGGGTATGTTTTCTATAAATCCGCCGCCTGTAATATGGCTTATGCCCTTTACTTTCACCTTGGAAATAAGGTCAAGCATTTGCTTGACATAAATTTTTGTTGGTGTTAAAAGAGCCTCGCCCAATGTTGTTCCAAGCTCATTATAATATTTATGTACGTTTTCGGAATTAATATCGAAAATTTTTCTTACAAGAGAATAGCCGTTGGAGTGTATTCCGCTTGAGGCAATGCCTATAAGCACATCATTCGGCTTAATCTCGGAGCCGTTAATTACCCTTGTGCCGTCCATAATACCTACGGTAAAGCCTGCGAGGTCATATTCGTCCTCAGGATAAAAGCCTGGCATTTCGGCAGTTTCTCCCCCGATAAGGGAGCAGCCTGCCATACGGCAGCCTTGTGAAACACCTTTTACTATTTCAGCAATTTTTTCGGGATAATTTTTACCGCAGGCGATATAATCCAAAAAGAAAAGACATTCCGCGCCGCTGCAAACAACATCGTTTACGCACATTGCAACGCAGTCTATACCTACCGTATCGTGTTTATCCATAAGAAAAGCTATTTTAAGCTTTGTGCCAACGCCGTCCGTGCCTGAAACAAGAATTGGCTTTTCCATATTTTTTGCCTTGGATAAGTCGAATAAGCCGCCAAAGCCGCCTAAATCCGTTAAAACCTCAGGGCGAAAGGTTGATTTCACATGTTCCTTAATAAGCTCAACAGACTTATAGCCTGCTGTTACGTCTACGCCTGCCTGTTTGTAATCCATATTATTCCTCCGTTATGCTTTTTAAATAGTTTTCCGCATAGGTTTGGCACTTTTTATCCGCATCGGAATTAATGATTTGGCTAAAAAGATTTACTGCTGTTGTATTATCCCCCGCATCAAAAGCAATTCTGCCCTGATACAGCAAAATATTGTATTTTATGTTATAAAGCTTCGATTCCTCCGCAGACGCATTTTCCGCATAGGTAAGCGCATTTGAAAGGTAAGCCGATGCCTCCTCCGTGCTGCCTGCGTTATATGACTTTTGACCTTCAAGAAAGAGCTTATTTGCCGCCGCCGCAGTAACATTATATATAATTGAGTTATAAATTTCAAGGCTTTCTTCCGAAGCGCCCTTTGTATCCATACCGAATATTAGCTGAGCCGCTCCAACAGGGTCGCCGTTATTATAAAGCTCGTTTGCTTTTGCTATTGAAGAGTCCTTAGAGGTGGTATTTGATGCGCCCTCCTGAGAGTCGGCGCTTTCCGAGTTGGTTTCAATTTGCCTTGCAAGACCCTCCATGGATTCTATTTTGCTTTCAAGCTCCGTTATACGTTCGGTTTTTTCCACATTCATACCGGGAATAACCAAAAAAACAAAAACAGCTATGCTTGCCAATATGCCCAGTAAAAATGCAAGCGCTTCCATAAACATGGAGGAAGTGAAAAAGCCCTCCTGCTCTATGGGGGTTGCCTGAACGTCCGAAGGACTTTCCTTCTTTTCAACCTTACCCGTCAGTTTTACGGGCGGACGGGATTTATCGGGGCAAAGAATATTGAAATACAGAAGAGCCTGAGGGTTGGCAATATCCGCATACAGCACGGATTTTGAAAGCTCCAATGCTCTGCTGCGCATACCTAAAATTACATAGCAAAGAGTGAGCAGGTTTGCAGTCTTTAATAGCTTGGGATTCATTTCCAAAGCCTTATTAAGCTTATCCGCGGTGGTTTCCAAAATTCGTCTTAGCTTATCGGCGTCTTCTGTTTGACGGTAACGGCGTTTTAGCTGGGTGAGAGCCTCGTTATACATTTTTATGCCGATATCCATTTTATCAAACTCTGTTATATTATCGCTTGCATAGGAAAGATATTCCTTTGCGGGGTTATTGTGTTTTTGGTAGTTTGCGCTTAAAAGCCATTGTTTTAAGGCATTTGCCGCCTCACCCGTTTCCAAATATACAAGACCCAAAAGGTTGTGCGCCTGAGTGTTTAACTTATTGTAACCAACACTCAGCTCCAGCTCCTTAGCAGCCTGTGTAAGGTTAGAGTACTTTGCGCAGCTTAAGGCATTGTTATAGTGCTTTGCGGACATTACGGCAAGCTTTTTCATTGCGGCGGCATTGCTGCCGCAGTTAGGACATTTTTGGCTGTCAGGGTTTACCTCAAAGCCGCATTTTATACACTTCATAGTCACCCTCCTTTACTTAAAGGGACGGTTTAAGTGTAGAAAGCAGATCCATAATATCCTTTATATCGTCTTTATTAATATCTTCCTGCAATCCGTCGATTTCCAATATGGGTTTATATTTGTCAATTTCTTTTTTTAAATCTATCATTTATTTTCCTTTCATAATTGATTTAACTTCTCCCACCAGATAGAGAGAGCCTGTTACAAAAATAATTCCGTCATTAAATGTTAAAGCCTTTGCCAAAGCCATTTTAGGGTCTTTTTCAAAGTATGTTTCAACGGGCAAACGCAAATTTTGCGGATTAAAAGCACGTTTTGACGGGGGAACGGTTAAAATTACCCTATAGGCATTTTCCGCAAGCTTTTTAATTAGCTTTTCGGGACTTTTATCCGCCAGCACCCCTGTTACAAGAGTTATTTTTCGGTTAAGAGTTTTTGTATAGGCGGAAAACTCCTCCGCCGCATTTAAGTTATGAGCGCCGTCCGCAATTATTGTCGGGTTGGTTTTTACAATTTCCATTCTGCCGCAAATCTTAGCGTTTTTAATACCCTCATAAACCGCTTTTTCAGGTATTTTAAACCCCATTTTATTAAGCAGCTCTATGCCCGTAAGTACGGGAACAATATTTTTTGGCTGATAAGCGCCGAACATTTTTGTAAAAAGGCCCTTATAATTTAAGTCGGCGGTACATACATCAAACTCCGTTCCGCTAAAGCCGGAGTTTATAATATTTATATCAGCATATTGGTTATAAAAAAGCGCGGAATTGTTTTTATCGCAAAACCTTTTTATAACGGGGAGTATTTTTGGCTGATTGGGGTACAGAACGCAGGGGCGATAAGGCTTTATAATGCCTGCCTTTTCTGCGGCTATCTCCTCTAAGGTACTGCCCAAAAGCTCAGTATGGTCATAGTCTATTTTCATAATTGCCGTAAACAGGGGGGAGGTTACAGCATTTGTGGCGTCCAGCCTGCCGCCCAAGCCTGTTTCCAGAATTAAAAAATCGGTTTTAAGCTTTGAAAAGTATGAAAAGCAGACAGCGGTCATAATTTCAAAAAATGAAAAATAATCTCCCGAGCCGTTAAAAAACTTATCAACACATTGACTTACGGCGGTTATTTCTTCCGCAAGCTCCTCATCGGTAATACATTTGCCGTTATAACAAAAACGCTCATTATATTTTACAAGGTGAGGGGAGGTAAACACCCCCGTGTTGTAGCCTGCCGCCATTAGTACCGAGGATAAATATCCGCAAAAAGAGCCTTTGCCGTTTGTTCCTGCAACGTGTATTATATTAAGCTTGTTTTGAGGGCTGCCCATAAGCTCCAAAAGTGCCTTAAAGCTTGAAAGACCCTGCTTAGAGCCTGTAACTGCCGCATTTTTTAAATATTCCACTGCCTGATTATAGTTCAATTTTAATCTTCCTTTTGCGGCTTTAATGCAATGCCCAGTTCATCAAGCTGAATTTGGTCTACCACGTTTGGCGCATCCGTCAGCAGACAGGAGGCATCCTTTACTTTAGGAAACGCTATAACATCTCTTATGCTTTCAGCTCCCGACATAAGCATTATCATTCTGTCCAAACCAAAGGCAAGTCCTCCGTGCGGCGGCGCTCCGTACTTAAAGGCATCAAGCAAAAAGCCGAAACGCTCCTGAGCGTCCTCTTCGGAAAAACCAAGGCACTTAAACATTGTGTTTTGAATATCTCTTGAGTGTATTCTTATGGAACCGCCGCCCAGCTCGCAGCCGTTTAATACCATATCGTAGGCTTTGGCTCTTGCGCTGCCCGGGTCGGTAAATACTTTATCCAAGTCCTCGTCCATAGGCGCGGTAAACGGGTGATGAACGGCTACATAGCGCTGTTCCTCTTCGGAATATTCAAAAAGAGGGAACTCCGTAACCCAAAGGAATTTATACTCGTTATTGTTGAGTATGCCCAAACGGTTTGCAACCTCCAAACGGAGCGCACCCAAAGCGTCCCACACGACTTTGTTTTTATCCGCGCATATAAGAATCAAGTCACCCTGTTTTGCACCTGTAAAGTCTGCAATTTCCTTAATTTGGTCATCGCTGAAAAATTTGGATATGGTTGTTTTAAAGCCGTTTTCCTGTACATTTATCCATGCAAGACCCTTTGCGCCGTAGGTTTTTGCCACATCAACAAGTGAATCTATTTTTTTGCGCGGGAAAGAGCCGCAGCCCTCTGCAACTATGCAGCGAACGGAGCCGCCGTTTTCTATAGCGTTTTTAAATACCATAAAATCCGTATCCTTAACAAGGCTTGTAATGTCCTTTAGCTCCATACCAAAACGAATATCCGGTTTATCCGAGCCGAAACGATCCATTGCCTCCTGCCATGGCATACGTTTGAAAGGAATTTGAAGGTCAATGCCTTTTATTTCCTTAAACACACGCTGTATAAGACGTTCGTTTACGCTCATTACATCGTCCTCTTCCACAAATGAAAGCTCCATATCTATTTGAGTAAACTCAGGCTGACGGTCTGCGCGAAGGTCTTCATCTCTAAAGCATTTGGCTATTTGGAAGTATTTATCAAAGCCGGAAACCATTAAAAGCTGCTTAAAAAGCTGAGGTGACTGAGGGAGAGCGTAAAAGCTGCCCGGGTGAACACGGCTTGGAACGAGGTAATCTCTTGCGCCCTCGGGAGTGGACTTTGTAAGCATAGGTGTTTCAATTTCTATAAAGCCTTCTTCGGAAAGGAAGTTACGCACTACCTGACAGGTTTTATGGCGCATAAGCAGATTTTTTGCAACAACAGGGCGGCGGAGATCCAAATAACGGTATTTTAAACGCAGCTCAGTGCTTACGTTAATGCTGTCCTCAATTTGGAAAGGAGGTGTATCAGCCTCGTTAAGTATTGTAAGCTGTGTTACGGCAACCTCTATCTTGCCTGTTTTCATTTTATTGTTAATATTATTTTCTGTTCTTAAATTTACAATGCCCTTTACTGCCGCAACGTACTCCGGCTTTAAGTCCTTTGTTTTGTTTTGCAGCTCTTCCGAGGCATTTTCATCAACAACTGTTTGCACAATGCCTGTGCGATCCCTTAAAAGAATGAATGTAAAGGGCCCCATTTCTCTTTTACGCTGTACCCAACCCATAAGGGTTACTTCTTTTCCTGCAAGAGCCTCCGTAACCTCTCCGCAGCAGGCTGTTCTTTTTAAGCCTTTCATTAATTCTGCCATTTTAGTTTTCTCCTTTAATTTCTGCGGTAATTGCAGAGGGTGAAACCGCCTTCTGCTCGCCTGTAATCATATTTTTAAGCATTACCGTATTGTTATTTATTTCTTCCTCGCCAATAATTGCAACGTAGGGAATGGCTGCTTTATTGGCATATTTCATTTTCTGCTTCATATTTTTGCCGCCGTAAAAAACGTCTGCGCATACTCCGCTTTTTCTCAGTGTATCTGCCGTATTTATGGCATATTCCATACCTGTTGTATCCATTGGGAGAACAAGTACCTCCACAAGTGTTTTTGAGTTGTTTTCAATTATATTATTTTCTTTAAGCTGTGAAAACAAACGGGTAAGACCTATTGAAACACCCACACCCGGGAGCGTCTGCTTTGTGTAGTATTCCGCCAGATTGTCATATCTGCCCCCTGAGCATACACTGCCTAATTTTGGATAGTCGTTAAGGGTTGTTTCGTAAACGGTGCCTGTATAATAATCCAAGCCTCTTGCTATGGTTAGCTCTATTTGAGAGCAAGCCTCTTCCACACCGAACATTTTAAGGTATTCAAGCACCTGTTCAAGCTCCGCAACGCCCTCTTTAAACCTTTCGTTTTCTATATCCATAGCCTTTAGGGCGGCAAGCTTTTGGCTGTTTGCGCCGCTTAATGAAACGAAATCCATAATTTTGTCCGTTGCTGATGCCGTGCCTGTTTTTTCAAGCTCTTCCCGTACATTTTCCGCACCGATTTTTTCTATTTTATCAATTATTCTTAAAATATCCGTTATTTTATCTTCAAGACCCAGACTTTCAAAAAAGCCGCTTAAAATTTTTCTGTTATTAAGTTTTATTGTAAAGCTGCCTATATTAAGCCTTTTAAAAACATTATAAATAACCGCAGGCATTTCCGCATCATATACAAGGTCCAACGAGCCGTTTCCTATAATATCTATATCGCATTGATAAAACTCTCTGAAACGACCTTTTTGCGGACGTTCTCCTCTGAAAACCTTGCTTATCTGATAGCGTTTAAAGGGGAATGTTAAATCGTTACAGTGCTGCGCAACGTATCTTGCAAGGGGTACGGTTAAGTCAAAACGGAGAGAAAGGTCATTATCGCCCTTATTAAAGCGGTATATCTGCTTTTCCGTTTCTCCGCCGGCTTTTGCCAAAAGTACATCGGAAAACTCTATAACAGGGGTATCCAACGGGAGAAAACCGAAGCTTTCGTAAACATCCTTAATTGTATCTTTAATTTTGTTAAAAAGAATTTGATCCTGCGGGAGCAGCTCCATAAACCCCGGGAGGGTTTTGGGAGTGACTTTATTTTGCATAATATGGCTCCTTTCTACTGCCAGCCAAGACCTTTAATTTTCCGGTCAAGCATTTCATCTGTTCTGTTTATATAGTCATCAACGCTTTTTACGTTAAATATTCTTTCAATTCTGCCGTTTTGCTCATCCACCGTTTTTGTTGAGCCGCCGCAGCCGCAGGCGATTATGGTTTGGGTTTCTTCCATAATTTGAATGTTATATATACATTCGTGATTAGGCTTACAGTAGCTTACATTTTCAAAATTGCCAACCATATTTTTTTGGCGGTACATATAATAGGGGCGCATACCCATTTCCCTTGCGTATTTTATGGAAAGAGAAAGCTGCTTATCCATATTTTCAAAATCCGCAAGGCTGTAGCTTTCAAGGGTTTCCTTTAGTCTGGAGGCTCTTTTTACCGCAAGGGTATGTACTGTCAGGCTCTCGGGAGAGAGGACTTTAAGTCCCTCAAAGGTGGCTGTTACCTCTTCAATGCCCTCATTTGGCAAGCCTAAAATAACATCGCAGTTAATATGATTTATATTTAATTTTCTTGCGGTATTGAAGGCATTGTAAAAGTCCTCTGTTGTATGCTGCCTGCCTATAAGGCGGAGGGTTTTATTGTTAAGTGTTTGAGGATTTATTGAAATGCGGTTAATGCCAAAGGATTTTATAATCTCAAGCTTTTCTTCCGTTATGGTGTCGGGTCTGCCTGCCTCCACGGTAAACTCTCTTGTGGGGGTAAAGCTTCTAAAAACTGCCGTAAGCAGCCTGTTAAGCTGAGCCGGATTTAATGAGGTTGGAGTTCCGCCGCCTATATAAACGGACTCTACGGGAGTTGACGCAAGGTTTCTTCCGCAAAGCGCCAGCTCAAGCTCTAACTTATCCAAATATAAATCAACCTTGCCTGCATACTGCTTTAAAGGGTAAGATGTAAAGGAGCAGTACAAACAGCGTGTAGGGCAAAAGGGTATGCCTATATAAAGCCCTACGGAGTTTGGGTCTGACTGTTGTAAAATTAATTTTTCCCTTTGAGAAACCTCTATTGCAAGGTCAATTTTATCCTGCCGCAAAAAGTATTTGTTTTTTAAAATACTTTCAGCCTCCTGCCGTGTATGGTTGGTTAAAAGCTCCGTTGCAAGCTTTGCCGGGCGTACGCCCGTTAAAGCGCCCCAAGGCAATGTGCGGTTGTAATGCCCTTGAAGAGCTTTAAAAAGGCTTAAAGCAACCGCCTTTTTAATTTCCTTTGGGTTTTGGGGAACAGGGGAAATATCCTCATTTATTATTTTGCCGTTAAGGTAAAGAGCCGTTTTTATTGAGCTTTCCGTCATTTGGGAAGTAATGCAGTTTTCCGTCGGCAGTGTTTGACGTGTATATGTGCTGTTTGGAAAGAAAAGCATTAAAACAGACACAATATCGTCTGTAAAATTATGGTTGTAAATTACATAATCCATATTATTTATTTCCTTTTTATAAATAAGGGTTTTGAGCTTTTTCCGTTTTAACGGTGGTTTTAGGCCCGTGCCCCGGAAAAACAACCGTTTCCTCGGGAAGAGTGAGTATTTTTTCCTTTAAGCTGTCTGTCAAGGCTCTGTATGAGCCGCCGGGGAAGTCCGTTCTGCCAATGGAAAGGGCAAAAAGGGAGTCGCCGCTGAAAAGCGCTCCTTCTTTTTCAAAATACAGGCACATTCCGCCGGGGGTATGACCCGGAGTGAATATTGTTTTAAAGGTTAAATCCCCAAATGTATATTCCTCGCCCTCAGTCATTGTTTTATCAGCCTTTAGTATAAGAGCGTTGCCGCAAAAAAGGGGACTGAGGTTAAGGCTTGGACTTGCAAGGGTTTCGGTTTCATTACAGCCGCAAATAAGCGGGATTTTATACTGCTCCTTATAGTAGTTTACACCTGCGATATGGTCATAATGACCGTGGGTAAGCGCTATTGCCTTCGGTGTTATGTTTTCGTTTTTTATATATTCGGTTACTTCGGGGTTTTCCTCTCCCGGGTCTAAAATAATTGCGTCATTGGTTTGGGTACTGCTTATTACATAGCAGTTTTCTCCCATTTCCGCAGTGGGAAAGCATTTTATTCTCATAATAAACCTCTCTTAGTTTTTTCCGCCCATAAGCTCGTCACTATCCAAAATAATTGTTATTGGCCCGTCATTTAAAAGCTCCACCTGCATATCCTCTCTGAAAATGCCTGTTTGGGTGTTTTCAAAATCTTCTTTAAGAACGGTTACAAAGCTGTTAAAAATTTCTTCCGCTTCATCGGGAGATGCGCCGCCAACAAAAGACGGACGGCGGCCTTTTCGGCAATCCGAATAAACAGTAAAGTTTGGCACAACAAGTATGCCGCCGTTTATATCTCTTACCGAAAGGTTCATTTTACCCATATCATCTTCAAAAATGCGGAGATTTGTTATTTTATCTGTCATTTTTTTAAAAACGGCAATGTCATCGCCTTTATTTACACCCAAAAGCACGGCAATGCCCTTATCTGTTTTTCCCACAACATTACCGTTTACGGAAACCGTTGCGTATTTTACTCTTTGAAGTACTGCTCTCATAATTTACCTTCCTTTAAGTATTGGTTAAGTATTTGTTCTCATAATTTCCGCAACACCCTGTATGCCGTTCATTTTTTTGGTAAGAGCCGCAAGCTGCGCTTTATCCTTTACCATAAATGAAAGCTCCACAATGGCGTCGTCCTTAACAACACGCTGACTTACGTTTTTTGTATCTATGCTTTCGGAATAAAGTATGTTTAATATATCCGAAAGGAAAGTTGCGCGGTAGGTACCCACAATTCTAATTTCCACTTGAAATGCTGTTGCTGTGCTTTCAGGCACGTTCCATTCCGCATCTAACAAACGGGAACGCTCTCCCTCGGTTAAATTAATTATATTTACGCAGTCCGTACGGTGAATGGAAACACCTCTGCCTCTTGTAACAAAGCCTACAATTTCATCTCCCGGGAGAGGTGAGCAGCATTTGCTGAAACGTACGGAAATATCGCCAACACCCTTAACAACAACACCGCTGCGGTTTTTATAATTGGGGTTTGATGCTTTAGCATCACCGTCATCCTTAACAAGGTCGGATATTTCAAGGCGGCGGTTCTTTTCCAGTTCTTTTTTATAGTCCTCCACAAGACGGTTTATAACCTGTCCCTCTTTAAGTCCGCCGTGGCCTACAGCGGCGCAAACGGAGTTCCAGTCCTTAAAAGCATAGCGGTTTAAAACAATTTTAATTCTTTCGGGGGTGGATAAAACAGCCAAGTCGTATCCGCGCTTTTTTGCCTCTTTTTCCAAAAGCTCCCTGCCTTTAATGGTATTGTCCTCTTTATTTATTTTTTTATACCACTGGTTGATTTTTGTTCTTGCCTGAGAGCTTTTTACAAACTTCAGCCAGTCCATAGAAGGGCCTTTGCTGTTCTGGCTTGTAACAATTTCCACCCTGTCGCCGCTTTGCAGCTGATACTCGAAGGGAACAATTTTACCGTTTACTCTTGTGCCAACCATTGTGTTGCCAACGGCGGAGTGTATTGCATAGGCGAAGTCTACGGGGGTAGAGCCTGCGGGGAGGGTTTTTAAATCTCCGGAGGGAGTAAAAACGTAAACATTTTCGTTATAGGCGTTAAGGTCGTTTTTAATTGCCTCCATAAACTCGCTGTTATCGGACATATCGTTTTGCCATTCCAAAATCTGGTTAAACCATGTAACTGTGGCTTCGTCCTCTTTTTTTATATCCGTAAGACCTATTTTATATTTCCAGTGAGCCGCAACGCCGTATTCCGCAACACGGTGCATTTTCCAAGTTCTTATTTGCACCTCAAAGGGCATACCCTTATCGTCCAAAACCGTTGTATGGAGCGACTGGTATTTATTGGCTTTTGGCATACCGATATAGTCTTTAAATCTGCCGGGAATGGGTTTATATTTTTCATGCACAAGACCAAGCACATTGTAGCAGTCCAGCACGGAATTTACAATTACTCTTATGGCAAAAAGGTCGTATATCTGGTCTATTGTTTTATTTTGGCTTATCATTTTTTTATAAATGGAAAAATAGTGCTTTGGTCTGCCGTTAACCTCGCATATTATGTTGGCGTCGTCACAAATTTTTTTAACGGTGTTTACAATATCCTCCACATATTTCATTCTTTCGCTTTGTTTGGCGTTTACTTTTTCAACCAAATCAAAATATGCGTCGGGAGCAAGGTAGCGCAGGGAGAGATCCTCCAGCTCCGACTTTAAAGACGCAACGCCCATTCTGTCCGCAAGAGGGGCATAAATATCTATTGTTTCCTGAGCCTTTTCAAGCTGTTTATGAGGGGGCATAAACTCCAAAGTACGCATATTATGAAGTCTGTCTGCAACCTTAATAAGCACCACACGCATATCCTTAGACATGGATATAAACATTTTACGGTAGTTTTCCGCCTGCTGTTCAAGCTTATTTGTATATTTAATTTTTTTAAGCTTTGTAACTCCGTCTACCAAAAGAGCCACATCGGGATTAAACATTGTGGAAATATTGTTTTTGGAGTAAAGAGTATCCTCCACAACATCATGCAAAAGCCCTGCCGTTATGGACTCCATATCCATTTCCATATCTGCCAGAATAAGAGCAACGGAAATGGGGTGTATTATATACGGCTCCCCCGATTTTCTGCGCTGTTCTCCGTGGGCCTCTTTTGCGAGGCTATATGCCTTTTCCACCATGGAAATATCTTTTTTATAATATTTTCTTATTCTTTCTATGAGCTGCCTGTACAGCTCCTCGTATGGTATGGGAGGCTCTCCGTAGGGCATACCTATTGCACCATAGCTTGCATTTATATTTTTTATATGAATATTATCAGCCATGGAAACTCCTCCTTTAGAAGCAAAGACCCCCGTAATGAAATAATACCAAATACCTATTTTACATTATAATACAAAATTAATATAAATCAATAACAAAAATTCCCAAAAATTTATTCTTTTTAATCAAAATTTTATAACCTTATATTTTTTTGAAAAAAATAAGCGGGAGGAGCCGTTAAGGAACCTCCCAAAAGCAATTATATTTCCTTTAAAACATATTCTCTGCTGCCTATTCCCAAAGCTGCCGCCGCCTCTATTGTATGGATACCGTTTAGGGATTCTATTCGTTCTATAAGGTGGTTTCTGCCGGGGTCGGCTGAAGCATAAACCAAATCCAAACAGGCTTGGTCTATAGCGACAGGGTCGGCGGAAGCAAGAATGCCTATATCCTGCATACACGGGTCTTCCGCAACGGCGCAGCAGTCGCAGTCTACCGACATATTTTTCATAACATTAATATAGCTGCATTTTCCTCCGAAATAGTTTACTACGGAGCTTGCCGCATCTGCCATTGCCTCTAAAAACAGGTTATGCTCCGCTGTCCAAATATCCTCCGGTTTACCGGCTCCGTGTATATATGCCTTGCCGTAGGAGGAGGCAACACCTATGGAAAGCTGTTTTAAAGCTCCGCCGTAGCCTCCCATGGGGTGACCCTTAAAGTGGGAAAGAACAAGCATTGAGTCATAGTTTTGTATGTTTTTACCCACATAATTTTTTTGTATAATTTTGCCGTTTGGAATTTCAAGCTCCAAGTCGGGGCCTTCTGCGTCCATAAGGTCTACATTAAAGTATTTGCTCCAGCCATGGGCGGCAAGTGTTTTCAAGTGCTTTTCCGTTGTGTTTCTTGTGCCCTCGTAGGCTGTGTTACATTCCACAACCGTTCCTCCCGCAAAGTTTATAATATCCTGCCAAAAGTCGGGGCGAAGAAAGTTTTGGTTTCCTGTTTCCCCCGAATGAAGCTTTACGGCAATTTTGCCTGTAAGGGGAGGGTTTAAGAGATTATACATTTCCTTGACCCTTTGGGGTGTTATTGTTTTTGAAAAATATACCGTCGGTTTCATAAAAATCTCCTTTATTGCGGATAGTTCAGGTTATTATCTGTAATTTTGTATAATACCTCGTCAAGAAATTTTTTTGCCTCATATTTTGCGAAGGTCAGGTTATGATCCAAATAATTTCCGCATTCCTTAGATGTTGTTCCGGGAATTTTTCCGTCAAAATCTCTTACATATTCAAAAGCGGAGATTATATAGGGTAAAATCTGCCTTGAGGAAACATCTCCCTTTACAATAATATACATACCCGTGCGGCAGCCCATAGGGCCTACATATATTACATCTTCCGCAATGCCGCTTTCATCACTGCGCAGATATGCGGCAAAAAGATGCTCCAATGTGTGAATGGCCGCAATATCCATAGGCGGCTCTGTGTTGGGAGTTTTTATCCGTACATCAAATGTAGTTAAAACGGCGTTTTCCCCAACGGTATCCTTACGGGAAACATAAACACCTCTTAAAAGCCTGTTGTGGTCTATTTTAAAGCTGACAACTTCCATATATTTTTCTCCTTTCCATCTGAATAAAAATTAATTATTTTTTTGACTTTATTTTAGGCTTTGTGCTGTTGGTATCCGTTATTGTGCTGCAAAAAAGATTATTGCCGTAGGCGTCCTTTAATAAACGTGTTTTACAGCAAATCCATTTTATATTGCCCTCATAGGTTTTAATGCGGAATGATGACGTGCATAATGTGTTTTCATCGGTGGTTTGAATAATTTCACTGAGAACCCTCACTCTGTCGGCGGGAAATATAAAATCCGCAAACGTAGGGTACATTTTAAGAAACTGATTATCCGATTTACAGCCTATATAAGACAGCATTGAGGGACTTATATAGCGGAAGGAGTTGTTTTTGTTCGGCTCGTACAAAAATACTCCGCCTGTTTTTAAACCCATTTGTATATCAAGCTCTTCCTTCAGGTTTTTAGCCTCAACAGCCATATTGTGAATTTCGGTAGCGTCCTGAGCAAGCATAAAAATAACATTTATATTGTTGCCGGAGGAAATTTTGCGGTTTGTTATAAGTACAAATTTATTGGTGTTTTTAAACCTTACAGCGCATTTTGCCGTTACGTTTTTTATTGCGTTGAAAAAGCAATCCATAAGCAGAGGGCGATCCTCGGGGAATACTATATCTGCCAAATTTAAGCCTATGCGGTGAGCGCCCTCGGTGTTGGAGAGCTTTATAAAATCATCGTTTATCATAACATTGTTAAATACCGTGCCGTCAAACTCTATAATTGCGGCGGCGCCAATGCAGTAATTAAACAAATAGGAGGCTCTGCTGCCTGAGGTAAGAAGCTCCTGAACATTATACATTGCTTCGCCCGTAAGATCCTGTGAATGTAATTCCCCGGGTGTTACGGATCTGAGCATTTCTTCAAATTCCGAAACAGGAACAGCCTTTGAGTAATAAAAACCCTGTATAAATGAGCAGCCTATGTCCTTTAAAAAATTGACCTGCTCCAGTGTTTCAACACCCTCCGCAATAGCAGTAATATCCAAGCTGTGAGCCATTCTTACAATGTGGTTTAAAATGTTGCCCCCGCGTGAATTATTGTTAATTCCGCTTAAAAAGCGCATATCTACCTTTAAAACGTCCACAGGCACATCTTTAAGCATATTAAGAGATGAGTAACCGCTTCCGAAGTCATCCATTTCAACGGTAAAGCCAAGTTCCTGCAAGTGTTTTGTTACATCAATAAGCTCATCGGGTTCTTCCATATAGCAGCTTTCGGTAATTTCCAAACGCAGCATTTTCGGATCTATTTTATATTTTTTAATAAGCTGTTCTAAGCGGTTATAAATTTGCCCGTCGGAAACATCATAGCGGGAAATATTTACGGAAAGGGGCAGGGGAGTTATGTCATCGGCATCTGTCCACCGTCTTATACAACGGCACGCCTCCTCCCACACATAATAATCAAGCTCGGCAATTTGACCGCTTTCCTCCAAAACAGGTATAAACTCCTGCGGACTGACCTGACCTAAGCTTGGACTGTTCCACCGGGAGAGAAGCTCCGCGCCCACAATTTCATTAGTGCTGCTGTTATATTGCGGCTGAACCCAAACATTAATCTCTCCGTTTTTAAGGGCATAACCGAAATAATGGCGAATTTCCAGCAGACGGAGCTGTTTTTGCCAAAGCTCATCTGTAAAAAAGGCATAATTCGCATCATCCTTGTTTTTTATGCTTTTTTGGGCAACATTCGCCCAATCCATAAAGCGGTTTACATCTATTGAAATTCTGTCATCGGGGCGGATAATGTATATACCTGCTTTAATCACTATTTTATAATGCTTGGGGGAGTTTTTGAAAAAATCTCCAACCGCTTTGGAAACGCCATTGAATTTTTCCGCTTCATGACCGTCATGGACGGAAAGCATTACTATATTGTCCGCCGAAACCCGTCCTAAAACCTCTTTGTCCGTCATTATTTTTCTAATTTGATTTACCCAGAACTTAAGCAGAGCGTCACCCTTACTGTAGCCGTAGGTATCGTTTATAAATTTAAAGTTTACAATATCGCAATACCATATTGCATAATTTACATCCGGATTTTCGTTAAGCATTTTATAGGCGATATTTTTAAAACCCGTAAATGAAAGGCAATCCGCAAGATTATCCATATAATATTCGGGAATTTCTTTATCGTCAAAGGGAGGCTTGCCGAAAATTATTTTAGAGCTTCTGCCTTTTATTGCTTTAAACTGAGAGCAAATTCTGTTTATTCTGTTTAATGTTACGGGAGCCGCATCCTGAGAGGCTGTTACATAATCTTGAATTTCCCAATCAAAATCCACATTATTAATTTTAGACAAGTCGTTTATAATTGCCACAATGGGGGTGGATTTAAGCATATTAAGATTTGTGAGCATTTCCAGCAAAACGGAGCTTTTTGTATTTTCCGAGGTTACATCTAAAAGAATCAGATCCGCAAAAAAGGAATATGCCTTTATAATTTCTGCCGCAGAAAAGGCATTATCCGCCTCTTTTGTAATATAATCTTCCTTTAAAATATTTACGAAAAATGACCGCACATCTGCATTATCCGAAACAATTAATATTCTGTTTTTTTCAAGCATATTCAAGTCCTTCATAATATTCACCTTTTCCTAAAGATGTATTAACAATAAACCGCTACCTATATTTTCTCACAAACGGAGAAAAATTTCAATAGTTATATTGAAATATTTAACAGATTATTTTTGCCAAGGAAACACTGATTAATTGTTGAATTGACCTGTGTGATGAAAATTTGCTATTTACAAAATGCCGAAAATATTATAATATTATTGAAGAAGTTTTGGCTTAAGTAAAATTTTAATGAATGGAGAGTATAAATTATGAAAAATCCTATAGTTACTTTTGAAATGGAATACGGCGGAATTATTAAGGCGGAGTTATATCCCGACAAGGCGCCAAACACTGTAAACAATTTTATAAGTCTTGTTAAAAACGGCTTTTACGATGGACTTACCTTTCACAGAGTTATTAAGGGTTTTATGATACAGGGAGGGTGTCCCTCGGGCAACGGCACGGGAGGGCCGGGTTATGAAATAAAAGGGGAGTTTGCTTACAACGGCTTTAAAAACGACATAAAGCACACAAGAGGTGTTTTATCTATGGCAAGAGCAATGAATCCCGATTCCGCAGGCTCTCAGTTTTTTATAATGCACGAGGACGCACCCCATCTGGACGGTCAGTATGCGGCTTTTGGCTGTGTGGTTGAGGGAATGGACGTTGTGGACGAAATTGCGGACATACCTACGGATTTTAGGGACAAGCCAATGATGGAGCAGAAAATCGCAAAGGCGACGGTTGAAACCTTTGGCGAAGAGTATGCCGAGCCTGTTAAAGCATAATGGACGGGAGATTTTCAAGGACGGAGGCTGTTTTGGGCAGCGCCGCCATGGAAAAGCTTAAAACCAGCAAGGCAGCCGTTTTTGGCATAGGGGGAGTTGGCGGCTTTGCGGCTGAGGCACTGGCAAGGTGCGGTGTGGGCCGTTTTGAGCTTATTGATAATGATGTGGTAAGCATAAGCAACATAAACAGGCAGATTGTTGCCAAAACCGATACGATTGGCAAACCGAAGGCAGAGGTTATGGCAAAGAGAATTTACGAGATCAATCCTCAAGCTGAGGTAAAGGTTAAAAAATGCTTTTTTATGCCCGAAAATGCCGATGAATTCGATTTTGGCAGCTACGATTATGTTGTTGACGCTGTTGATACTGTTACGGCTAAGATTGAAATAATAATGCAGTGCAAAAGGTTTGGAGCGCCTGTTATAAGCTGTATGGGAACAGGCAATAAGCTCGACCCCGCAAGGCTTAAAGTGGCGGATATTTACAAAACATCTGTTTGCCCGCTGGCAAGGGTAATGCGGAGGGAGCTTAAAAAAAGAGGTGTGGAAAAGCTAAAGGTGGTATACTCCGACGAAGAGCCTGTTAAAATTATAATTGATGAAGAAAGCCGCGGCAGGCATATACCCGGCAGTGTTTCATTTGTGCCGTCTGTAGCGGGTTTGATTATCGGAGGAGAGGTTGTTAAGGATTTGGCAGGATATAATGGCTGAAGGGCCTATAATGATAATTGAGCCAAATTCAGCAGGTGAATAAAATGTTTAAACTAACCAAAATACAAATGATTGCAGTAGGCTTTTTATTTATAATACTGTGCGGCACTGTTTTGCTGATGCTGCCTGTTTCAAGCAGAAGCGGAAGCGGCGCTGATTTTTTATCCTGTTTATTTACCGCAACAAGCGCTACTTGCGTTACGGGACTTGTTGTGGCGGATACATACACATACTGGAGTATGTTTGGGCAGCTTGTTATTCTTGCGATGATACAGGTCGGAGGACTGGGCTTTGTTACAATAGGCGTTACCATTATGATTATGATGGGAAAGAGAGTCGGTCTTTCTCAAAGGGGTTTACTTAAAGAAAGTGTAAATACAAGAGAAATAGGCGGACTGGTAAAGCTTACTAAGCTTATAATTAAAGGTACTGTGCTTTTTGAGCTTGCGGGCGCAGTTTTATTTTCAATACGGTTTATACCTGAGTTTGGGTTTTTAACCGGCATTTATTACGGTATTTTTCATTCCATATCCGCTTTTTGCAATGCCGGCTTTGACCTTATGGGCAGGTTTGTTCCATACTCTTCATTTGTAAAATATGCAGATGACCCTATAATTAATTTTACTACAATGGCTCTTATAACCCTGGGCGGTTTAGGCTTTGTTGTTTGGGGCGATATTTGGCAGCATAAAACAAAGTTCAAAAAATACAATTTACACACAAAAATGGTGCTTTTTGCCTTTGTTTTATTTGTTTTTGGCGGCGCGGCTTTATTTTTGGTGACGGAAAAAAACGGAGATATGGCAGGCTGTTCGCTTTTCGGTAAAATTCAAAGAGCTTTGTTTGCCTCCGTAACACCCAGAACGGCCGGCTTTAATACAATAGATGTTGAAGGCATGAGCGAAAGCGGAAAGCTGCTTACCATGGGACTTATGCTTATAGGCGGCAACCCCGGCTCTACCGCAGGGGGTGTTAAAACAACCACGGTTTTGGTTTTGTTTTGTTATATAATTGCTATGATAAGGCGGACGGACGGAGTAAATATTTTTGGAAGACGGCTTGAAGCAGGCATTATAGAAAAGGCGGCGGTTGTTTTTGTGCTTAACCTGACGGGAGCGGTTACTGCGGCTTTTATAATATGCTGTATAGACGATCTGCCTCTTACGGATATTCTTTTGGAAACATTTTCCGCTGTAGGAACCGTGGGTATGAGTACGGGGGTTACAAGGCGGTTGGGAACGGTATCACGAATTGTTATTATTCTGCTTATGTACTGCGGAAGAATAGGAAGCTTGACATTTGCGCTTGCATTTACGGACAAAAGGAAAAAGTCCGCTGTAAAACAGCCTATGGAAAAAATTAATATAGGGTAGGGAGGTTAATGTATGAAATCCTTTTTGATTATTGGAATGGGCAGATTTGGGTATTATTTATGCAAAAAGCTGAATATCCTTAAAAATGAGGTTATGATTGTGGATATAAACGAGGACAGTCTTTCGCCTTATTTGGAGCTGGCAACAAGCGCTAAAATAGGGGACTGCACCAACCCAGAGGTTTTAAAAGCGCTGGGCATTAATGATTTTGACGCCTGCTTTGTTTGCATAGGCAGGAATTTTCAAAGCAGTTTGGAGGTAACAAGTCTGCTTTCCGAGATGGGAGCAAAAATGGTTATTAGCAGGGCAAGTACCGATGTACAGGCAAAGTTTTTGCTCAGAAACGGCGCAAACCAGGTAATTTATCCCGAAAGAGATATTGCCGAGAGAATTGCAAGACGTGTAAGCGCAAACCATGTTTTTGACTATATTGAGCTTTCGGAGGAATACGGAGTTTATGAAATGGAGCCGCCCGTAAAATGGCATGGAAAAACTATTGTTGATATTAATATAAGAGCAAAATACAATATAAATATTTTGGGAATTAAAAATTTAAAAAACAACAAAATTTTTATGCCTGTGCCGAGCTACAAATTTGTTAATGGCGAGAGAATGTTAATTATGGGAAGCAATGAGGATTTAAGTACGTTTTTGGCAAGTCTTTAACACATATAACACATATAACACATATAACACAAATAAGCATTGCCGCAGGGCAAACAGCCTGCGGCAATGCTTTTGTAACGCTTATAAAACAGCATTATATGTATTTATTAAGCTCAAGTATAAGCTGATTTACATTTATGGGTTTTGCAATATGACCGTTCATACCGCATTTTAAGGCTTCCTGCTTATCCTCCTCAAAGGCATTTGCCGTCATTGCCAAAATGGGTATTGAGGCAAAGCTTTTATTTTTAAGCGCCCTGATAATTTTTGTTGCTTCATAGCCGTTTAATACCGGCATTTGAACATCCATAAGAATAGCGCTGTAATAACCCGGCTGAGAGCTTAAAAGCATATTTACGGCAGTCTTTCCGTTTTCCGCGCATTCAATTTCATAGCCGAATTTTTTAATTATCTCTACGGCAATTTCTCTGTTTATTTCATTATCCTCCGCCAGTAAAATACGCTTGCCTTTATTGCCCTTATGCGTGCGGGGCGCTGTATCGGCTTCGTTTTTGGAAAGAGCGTTATTTGCGGAGATAAGGTCGTTTATAAGCAAAGAAAGACGTATGGTAACGGTGGTACCCTCTCCTTTTTTGCTTTTTACATCTACCGAGCCGTGCATAAGGTCTACTATATTTTTAATAATAGCCATTCCAAGGCCCGTTCCCTGAATACCGCTGTCGGTTGTATTCCGCTCTCTTTCAAACAGCTCAAAAATATGGGAGATAAATTCCTCGCTCATACCAATTCCCGTATCCTTAACAACAAATTTATAGTTGGAGCGGTTGGGACTGCGGCAAGGCTTTTCTTCAAGAGTTACCCAAATTGAGCCGCCGTTGTTTGTATATTTTACAGAGTTGTTTATAACATTAACCAAAACCCTAATAAGGTTTGTTTTGTCGCAATATACATTAGTGTTTTTAAGGTTATGCGTTTCAAAACAGAGCTTTAAATTTTTTGAGTCCGCATCGTTTTGGAACATATTTTTAAGTTCCGCAAGAACATCCGTAAGACTGCATGGGGATTCCTCAAGAAAAACTCTTCCGCTTTCAATACGGCTCATATCCAAAACATTGTTTATAAGCTCTAAAAGGTGATTGCCGGATATTTTGATTTTATTGAGATATTCCTTCATTTTTTCAGGCTGATCGGTTTTATCCAAAGCAAGATCGGTAAAGCCTATAATTGCATTCATAGGTGTACGAATATCGTGAGACATATTTGAAAGAAAAACGCTTTTAGCTCTGTTAGCGCTTTTTGCCTGCGCAAGGGCGGTTTCCAACAAAATTTTTCTATCCTCGTTTTTGCGTTTTTCCGTATCCACGTTTCTGAAGCCTAAAACAAGGCTGTGGCTGTTGGGTTTATCTCCTGTGCGAACGACCTTCATTTCATAATTTAAAATTTTATTATTATAATCAGTTCTGTAATTCAAATAAAATTGATTTTTGTCCGCAAATTCCTTATCGAGATTTTCGGCTTTAAAGGCATTATGGATCAAATCCCTGTCAGCCTCATATACAAATGTGTTTATATAATTGTTTATATTTTGCCTAAAAGACAAATTTTTATCATAACTGAAATTATTGTTGTATGCGGCATCTATGGCAAGAGGAAAGCCGTCATCGGTATCGGCATTGTAAAAGCAGGCAAAGCTATAGCCTGAGCTGAGCGCCTGAACAAGCTCCTTTTGCAGTCTTTCATTTGTTTCCTCCTGCTGCTTTTGCTCGGTGGAGTCCAACAGGAAGCGCTGATAATAAAGCTCGCCGTTTTCCTCCATTAGCTTGGCATTGCCTGTTACATGTATAATTTTTCCGTCGGAATGAATAACACTGTATTCCGTACTAACTGAGTCACCCACATTTTGAAGGGTTTTAAAGGCTTTTCTGAGAATAATTTTATCCTCGTCCAAAACAGAACCCGCCACCATATCAAAATCCGCCGCAAGGCTTTCGACTGAGCTGTAGCCTAAAATATTAAGAGCTGTTTTGTTTACGCTTAATATATGATTGCCTTCTACGGAATGGCAGAGAATACCGCAGTCTATTGAAGAAAAAATTGATTCAAGGGCAATATTCTTTTTTTCTATTTCTTCTTTATAGGTTTTTTCCCGTGTTTTATCTACAGCTATGCCGACAGTACCCATTACAGACCCGTCTAAATCAAATAATGGTGTTTTATATGTTGAGAGAAATCTCATTCCGCTGCCTGTGGTAATTGTTTCTTCAAATGTACAGGTTTTTTTGCTGTTAATAACCTCCATATCCGAGTCGGAACAGTCGTATACAATATTTTCTTTGTTGTGAGGGTCAATATCCCAAATATAATAATGGTCACGTCCCTCAACCTGCCGCTTTGTTTTTTTAACTGTTTTGCAAAAGCTGTCGTTTACTTTTATGTGTATGCCGTTAATATCCTTATACCAAACAAGGTTTGGACTCATATTAATGGCATTATTCAAATACTGGTTTGTTTCCCACAGATCTGTTTTTGTTTTTAAGGTATCCTGCCATTTTGTAATTCTGAATTTAATTTCCGCTTCATTATCGGCTGACTGCCAAACATCTGAAATTTCAGGTAAAAAACCGGTAAAAAGTGAAATATGCTTACAACCGGCAATAACAATAAGCTGAGTCCTTTTCTTTTTTGCTTCCGTTACTGATTTAAGCACGGATTTATCCGCTTCATTTACAAAATTTAAAAATATAACATCACAATTTTTGGCAAAATCTTCATTATATAATTCGCTTTCAAAAAAATGGTGAGTGAAATTATTTAACGGAGGTATTTTTTTAAGCTCCGTAAAAAAACGGCATTTGCTGCCTGCCAAATAAATTTTCAGGTTACAGTTGTACATTTCGGGGCAACCTCCTTTTTTGTATACTTATATAAATATTATAACGCTTTTTAATAAATCTTTCAAGATATTTTGTTAATTTTTGTAAAGTATTTTAAGGAAATACTGATTAATTTAGATTAATTTTCCTTACAAAAATTTGCTTTATTTAAGTATATAAACTGTTTTTTGCAAATAAAATTATAATAAAGGTTATAAGCGGGGTTAAAAATTGGAGGATTTTGTTACTGTTATAATAAACTACATCGGGAGCTTTGAAAACATTTTGGAACGGTACAATATTGACGGGGAGGACTTGGGGCAGGGGTTTGGCATTGTTAAAACCGGCTTGGGACGGGTTGACGAGCTTTTAGGCGACGGACAGGTTATTTATTATGAGCTTCCAAGAAATTTGGCTGAGGTTGAAGCTGAAGCAGGCGGCGGAATCGGCTTTGAAGCAGGTGAGGGGAGCTGTATTGAGCAGGCATGGAGCAGAGGACTTACGGGAAAGGGCGTTATTCTTGGAGTAATAGATTCGGGACTTGATTTTACACACTCGGATTTCAGAAAAGATGACGGAAGCACAAGGGTTTTGTATTTATGGGATATTTCAAGAAAAGACGTCAGCGGAATTATAGAGCCGGGTATTGAATACAATGCGGAGGAAATAAACGGGCTTTTAGAAAGCGGTGTGAGGGGACTTGCCCTTGACGAAAGCGGACACGGAACAGCCACGGCAGGGGCAATGGGAGGAAACGGAAAGGAAAGCGGCGGCAGATTTAAAGGGGTTGCATACGATGGGGAGTTTGTTGTTGTTAAGGTAAGCAGTAATCAGCCTGTAGTTTCGGTGGATATAATGAGGGGAATTAATTACATATTTCAAAAATCCGAAGAATTGGGTATGCCGGCAGTTATAAACATATCTTACGGAACGAGCAACGGAAGCCACGGCGGTTTAAGCCTGTTTGAAACATATATTAACAGGATTGCGGACGCCGGGCGGCTTGTTATTGCGGCGGCTGCGGGAAACGAGGGGGCGGCGGGACATCATTATACGGGAAAGGTTGAAAACGGGCAGGTTTACGAGGTGAAGCTTAATGTTGTAAATGAGCTTGGATATATTTATTTGGCTATGTGGAAAAGCTTTGTGGACAAAATGAATTTTGAGCTTATTCTGCCTGATGGAAGAACTACGGGAGTTTTGCCATACAATGGCGGCAGCTTTAGGTTTGATTTGGACGGGGTTAGGGTAGGAGCGGATATTGGCAGACCTGTGCCTTATGCGTCCGCGCAGGAGATTTTCTTTTTTGCGGGGGATTTTTATAATGTTTTGCCTAAAGGGGAGTGGGCGCTTAAAATTTTCGGTGAAGATATTGTGGACGGCACATTTAACATTTGGCTGCCTGTAAACGAGCTTATAAGCGAAAACACATTTTTTGATAATTCCGACAGAGAGGTGACGATAACACTGCCTGCAACGGCTTTAAATGTGCTTGCCGTGGGAGCTTACGACAGTGCGGCAGGAAAAGCGGCTGATTTTTCGGGCAGAGGGTTTTTATCCCTTAACGGAGCCAAGCCGGACGTTATTGCGCCGGGGGTGAATATTGTTGCGCCAAAGGCAGGCGGAGGATATGACAGCTTTACAGGTACAAGTATAGCTTCTCCTATTTGCGCAGGGGCGGCGGCTTTATTTATGGAATGGGGCATTTTACGGGGGAATGACCCTTTTATGTACGGACAAAGGCTAAAATCATTTTTAAGGCTTGGAGCTTTAAGAGATGAGGGTATAAGCTATCCTAACATAACTGACGGCTACGGCAGACTGTGTATTGAGGGGGCAATAGTACAGGGAGAGATTTATAACCGACCAAGCTCCCTGCCGCTTTAATGGCGGCAAGGAGCTTGCGTGCCTGCCGCAGGAGCTTTTAGCTCATGCGGCGGGTATGGGCATCTTTGATGCCGTCGGTTATGCCCCCTGCCGCCGGCGGACTTATACATATAAACCTGATTTTTTGAATATGCCAATAATTCCGCAAGCGTCTGTTTTGCTTATTTCTTTATTGGCTCGTAGGCGTTTTCTTCTAAGCCGTTTTTGTGGGCAATATGTTTAAAACCCTGTTCAATTACGGAAAAAACGTGATCGTCATCAAGAGAATATATAACAGCCTTTCCGTCCTTGCGAAATTTTACCAAATCGCTTTGGCGAAGTATTCTTAACTGGTGAGAAACCGTGGACTGGTTCATATCCAAAAGCTCAACAAGCTCGCTTACGCTCATTTCTTTAATATATAGACTGTAAAGTATTTTTATTCGGGAAGAATCTCCAAATACCTTAAAAAAGTCTGCAATATCATAAAATATTTCCTCAGGGGGAAGATTTTTGTTATTCATATTAATACCTCCGTTAGCATAATTATATAAAGCTAAGGGCGTACTTGTCAATAGCATTGTTAAATTTTTGGGTTTTTGCAAAACCTTACGGGTGATTGGGAGCGGCGAGTTGGCGGAGGTACAGGGACGTACGTCTCTGTATCTCCGCCAACTCGCCGCTCCCCGCAGGTCAATGTTCGGGTCGGCATAAGCCGACACGAGCATTGAGCAGCATCCGTAATGTGGTCAGCAGATGTCAGCAAAGAAGCTATAGTATGGAAGCAAAATAAAGTTACCAAAAATGAACGGTAAAAATTGTAGGAAATGCACAAAATGTAATTTTTGTAACAATGCTGAAATGAAAAACTATATATGCTATCGAAAAAATTTTGGAATACTAAATATGTACACTTTAATAAATTAAAAATTTTATTTATATTACAAAAACATTTCAAGTATGTAAAAAATGGTTAAAATAAACAAAATAAATGAAGAGAATTTGTAATATGAGCCAGTTGTAAATTGGGGATAAAAGGTTTATAATTAATTCTAAGGAAAAAGGAGATAGAAAAATGAAATATGATGACGATAAACAAGATGTCAGAAAAATCTGCATCCTCTATTTACTATATAAAATTAATATGCCTATGACTAACAGCCAACTGGTTGACTTTGCCGCTGAAACGGATTTTATGGACTATTTTGAGTTAAGAAGCTACCTTACGGAAATGACCGAGGCAGGACTTTTGGACGAAACTGTCATTAAAAACCAAACATATTACTCCATTACGGAGGACGGCGAGAGCTTGCTGCTTATGTTCAGAAAAACAAAGCTTTCGGAGGAGTCCTGCAACAGAATTAATTTTTATATAGGCAGGCATAAAAAGAAAATTAAAGCGGAAACGGAAGTTACTGCGGAATGGTTTTACGATCCCGACTCAAAATTTATAGTAAAATGCGGTCTTTACGAAGGAAATGCGGTTATTATGGAGGTAAATGTTTCTGTTGTGGACAGAGATGTTGCGGAGCATATATGTAATAAATGGAAGGGCGGCTCTTCTGAGCTGTTTGAAAAGTTTTTTAATGAGCTTTCGGCTGATTATTGCTTTAAGGATAAGCATAGGGAAGCATAATACATACTTTATTTAAGCATAACAAATTTATTTTTGACCTTTGGTTTTTAACCCAAAGGTCTTTTTTTGGTATATATTGCTTATAAAAACAGGAAATGTATGCCGTTTTTTTACATTTATCTCAACGCAGGTTAAATATAATTTTTTCTGAGGAGTGATTATTGTGAACTGCAAAAGAATAATAAAAAATTTAAAAAGCTATTTTAAAATATATAACGTACTGCCTGTTTTAATTTGTTTTTTGTTTGGAAGAATTAAGCTGTTTGGTTATTTATCGCCCTTCGGGTTTTGCGGCGCCGGCTGCTTTGGCTGCGGACTTGCCGGCATTTGCGCAGGGGCAGGTATTTTTGGAACAGTGAGTAACGGTATGAGTATATTTGGCGGCAAATACATATTTTCCTACATAATATTTTTGATAATAAACCCTGTTATATTTAAAAAGATTGATGATAAAGAATATTTTGCAGGCGCATCACCGGCTTTATCGATCTTTTCCGGAGGAGTATTATACAGTGTTTTTTACGGTTTTTCAGCCTATTATATATTTATTAATTTGGCGGAAGCGCTGCTTGTGTTTTTTGTTTCTTATCTTTTGGACAGGGGCTTTGGCTTATTAAATCCCGAAAGACTTAAAAAATATATAACCTCGGAGGAAATTATTAGCGTTATACTTATTATAAGCGGCATTATTTGCGGAACTATTGGCATAAAACTGTTTTTTGCGGATATTTCCGTCATATTAACGGTTATATTTATGCTTTTTGTTTGCTTTAAATACGGCTCCGCATCGGGAGCTGCCTGCGGTGCATTATGTGCTTTTGTTTATGTTATGGAAAACGGCGGAGGTACGGAGCTTTTTCCCGTATTATCATTGGGCGGACTTGCAGGCGGCTTTTTAAAAGGTCGTGAAAGGGGTGCGGTTGCGGGTGTTATGCTGGCGGCAATGCTTTTGCTGGCAATACTTTTTAACAAAGCGCTGTTAAAAAGGGAGATTATGTTAAGCGCCGCTTATGGGTGCATTGCCTTCTTTTTACTGCCGGACAGGCTTTATTACAGGCTTAACTCTGTTTTTAATTTAGGTTTAAGAGAGCCGGGGGAGTATGTTGAGCAGGTTTACACCACTTTGGAAAATACTCTTAAAAGCTACGCCTGTTCATTCAAAAATTTAGGCGAGGCTTTTAATGAAAAAGAAGTGTCGGAAGATGACAGAGAGAGATACAACAAGGTTACTGATGAGGTTGGAGAAATTATGTGCAGGCAGTGCAGTCTTAAAAACTATTGCTGGGACAGAAATTTTTACGTTACTTACGATGCATTGAGCAATATGCTAATGGATATGGACAGAGAGGGGCATATAGATTTGGGAAGAGTAAGCGAGAGCTTTAAAGGCTCCTGTATGGCTTTTTCATCATTTGTTTATACTGTTGAAAAAATTTGGGAAAGGGAGGAGCTTAACAGACGCTGGGAAAAAAGAATTGAAAAAAGCAGAAGTGTTATTAAATGCTACATTGAGTCCGCCGCAGAGCTTTTAATGAATTTATCCTCAAGCTTTAGGCAGGATGCTGTTTTTGACAAGGATATGAGTATAAAAGCGGCGGAAAAGCTGAGAGAAGCGGGCATAGGCATTAAAAGCATTTCCGCAGGCTCGGCAGTAAACGGGCGGAGGGAAATTCTTGTAACAATGCGTAACTGTGACTGCACCAAAAAGAATATTGACAGCATTATAGATACAATCAATAATGAAACAAGCGAAAATATTATGAAAGACAACGGTGTTGCGGTTTATGATAAAAACAATACGGATTTATGCACCATAAGGTTTATAGGAAAAAACAAATTTCATATAGGCGTTAAGGTATTGAGAGAGGCTAAAAACAAAGAGGGAATTTCAGGGGATAACAATACATTTTGCAGAATGAAGGACGGCGCTTATTTATTGGCTCTTTCCGACGGTATGGGCAGCGGCAGCGATGCAAGCAGGGAGAGCGCTGCCTCTCTGGATTTGTTTCGTGACTTTATTTCCGCAGGCTTTTCAAAGGAAACTTCGATTAAGCTTATTAACAGCTGCTTGGAGTTTAACTCCGATGAGGATTGTTTTGCAACATTAGACGCCTGCATTATTGATTTATACAGCGGAGATTGTTCCTTAATTAAAACAGGCGCCTGCCCCACCTATATTATAAGAGAAGGACAGGTTATCGCCATTAAAGGCGAGGGACTGCCTGTGGGTATTCTTTCGGAGATCAGTCCCGAAGTAATTAATTTTAAGCTTAGAAAAAACGATACTGTTGTTATGGTTACGGACGGTGTTACGGATTCCTTCAGAGATAAAGGAGGAGAGGGCAGATTAAGAAGTATTTTAAAAAGGGCGGAGGCAGAGAGCTATCCCCAAATTGCCGAAATTGTATTTGAGACGGCAAAGGATAATTACAGAGGGAAAATTTTAGATGACATAACCGTTTTAACCGCAAGAATTTATTGATTTTATTCTGATTTTTTTGTATAATAAATATAAAACTTGCGGATAGGGTGAATTGGTTTTGATTAATAAAATAAGAAATTTTATTGTTGATAATAATATGCTTAAATTTGGCGATAAGGTTGTTGCGGGAATTTCCGGCGGTGCGGATTCCGTATGTCTTTTAAAGGTTTTGCTTTTGCTTAAAAAAGAGTTTGGACTTGAAATTTTCGGAGTTCATGTAAATCATGGCATAAGGGGAGAAGAGGCTTTAAGAGATGAGAATTTTGTTAAGGAGCTTTGTGACAGTGTTGGAGTAAGGCTTTTTACATTTCATTATAACATTCCCTTATTGGCAAAGGAAGATGGTACTACCGAGGAGGAAACGGGAAGAATTTACAGATATAAGGCATTTTACGAAACTGCTGAAAGGGTTGGAAAGGGTAAAATTGCCGTGGCACACAATATGAACGACAACTGCGAAACTGTGCTGCAAAGGCTTATAAGAGGAACGGGCATAAAGGGTTTGGGAGGAATTGAACCTGTTAGGGGGAGTATAATACGTCCTCTTTTATGTGTTTCAAGAAAGGAAATAGAAAAATTTGTTGGGGCAGAGGGTTTTATAACGGACAGCACAAATATTTGCAGGGATTACACAAGAAACAAAATAAGGTTAGAGGTTTTGCCATTGCTTGAGGAGTTTAACCCCGGTATTGTTCAGGGGATTTGCAGAATGAGCCGGCTTGCAAGGCAAGAAGATTCTTTTTTGGAAAAAACGGCGGCTGATATTTTGGAAAAAGCTGTTTTGGAAAGGCGTGAAAAAGAGGTTGTTTTAGATACGGAGAAAATTGGCAAAGCAGATGAAGCATTAATAGGCAGGGTTTTAAGACAGGCGATTTTGCCCTTTACAAAAAAGGGACAGGACATTGACTGTATACATATAACAGAGCTTAAAAAGCTTGTTTTTGGAGAAAACGGCAAGAGAATTGATTTAATTGAGGGAATAAAAGCCATTAAAGAGTTTGGAAAAATAAGGATAGGTTTTTTTAACAATAGTATTGAGTACAGCTATTGTGTGGAAATTGGCAAAAAAACATTTATTAAGGAAGCGGGACTGGAGTTGCTTATCAGCGTTGACAAGGCAGACGGTATAGAGCCGATTTGTACCGTATACGGAAAGGTTTTTGCTCCCATTATTGCAAGAACGGTTAAAAGCGGTGACAGGATAGCCATAAAAACGGGCAGGCAGGAAATTAAAAAAGCATTTGCAGGCAGGAAAATAGGTCAGGACAACAGGTACAAATATCCTGTTTTGGAGGACAGCAGGGGTATTTTGGCTATTGTGGGAGTTAAGGCAAGATATTGTACTGATAAAAATAATAAAATCTTTGTCTATGCTTGGAAAAAACAGACTTTTGAAAAACCGAGTGAAATATAATAAAATAATAGTTTTTATATACACCTTTGGCGCTCACCCTTTTTAGCCTGATGTATAATATTTTGAAATTGCAGTATCGGCGAAACGAGCCGAAGAAGCGCTAAATAAGCGAAATGGCAAGGAATGACTGTAATTGCAGGCGTTACCTTGAATATGCGCAGATGACGATTGAGGAATTTGCAAAAGCTGCGGGAAAGAGTGTTGAAGAGGTTAAAAAATATGTTGCAAAGGGTGAGAGAAGTGGTATAATAGAGAAAAATAAGTCAGAAAGTGGAAATAAGGCAGTGCATAT
>CAYMAA010000006.1:0-30201 GCA_964388305.1 uncultured Lachnospiraceae bacterium
CGGCCGCCATCAGCAGCGCTATCAGCCGTTTACCCATTTCCGCCGCCCCCTTTCCCCACGGGTCACTGTTACGGTCGGCTTCCGCCGACCGTAACAGTGAGCAGCTCCTGTATTTTATAAAATGGTTACAATTATAAAAATTTTTAATTATTTTAAAGGATATTTGTTTAATGTGCAGAATATTAATTATAGAGTGTGTTTTTATATAGCAAAAAACATATATTTCAGTCAATAATGCAGCACTTTGAAGGTGCAAAAGTTACAATACGGAAAAGGTGGTAATGTTAATGAAAGCTTATTCATTGAAGGATGTAAGAAATGTAGCCGTGCTTGGCCACAGCGGATGTGGCAAAACAACTATATGTGAAGCTGTTTTATACATAAACGGAGTCACAAAAAGGTTTGGCTCGACAGACAGCGGCAATACCGTGAGTGACTATGATGCGGAGGAAATAAGAAGACGTGTTTCCATAAGCACATCAATTATACCCGTTGAGGTTGACGGTATGAAGATCAATCTTTTGGATACCCCCGGTTATTTTGACTTTGTGGGCGAGGTTAAAGAGGCTCTTGAGGTTGCCGATGTGGCTGTTATTGTTGTAAGCGCCAAAAGCGGTGTGGAGGTTGGTACGGAAAAGGCTTGGGAGCTTTGCGAAGAAATGAAGGTGCCGAGGTTTTTCCTTGTAAACGGTATGGACGATGAAAACGCCGACTTCCACAAGGTTATAGAACAGCTTGACGAAAAGTTTGGAAAGAGTGTAGCGCCTATTCACTTCCCGTATTTGGAAAACGGCAAGTTTGCGGGTTTTGTTAATGTTATAAGAAGAGCAGGCAGAAAGTTTGTAGGCGATGAAATTGTTGACGCAGGTATTCCCGAGGGACTTGAAGATGAAATAGAAGATGCAAGAATGCTGGTTTCCGAGGCTGTTGCCGAAACAGACGATGATCTTATGGAAAAATTCTTTAATGACGAAGAATTTACCGTAGATGAAATTTACGGCGGCATTAAGAAAGGTATTTTGGACGGCTCCGTTACTCCTGTTCTTTGCTCCGCAGCAGTTAAAAAGATCGGTATAGCAATGCTTTTAAAGCAGATTATTAAGTATGTGCCTGCCACAAACGAGCTTAAGCCGACCATTTCCGCCGTTACTACTGACGGTGAAGAAACAGAGATTAAGGTTAGTGAAGATGAACCGTTTTCAGCATTTGTATTTAAAACAATTGCCGATCCTTATGTAGGAAGGCTCAGCATATTTAAGGTGCGTTCGGGTGTGCTTAAAAAGGACAGCACCTTTGTAAACGTAAACAAGGGAACAACAGAAAAGGCAACTCATATTTATGTTATAAGGGGAAAAGACCAAATAGAAGTAAACGAAGTACGGGCAGGCGATATTGCAGCCATTGCCAAGCTTTCAAGCACTTCTACCTGCGATACTCTTGCAGACCCTAAGCGTAAAATTATGTTTAAGGCTATTGATTTTCCGCATCCATACCACAAAAAAGCCATTAAGCCGAAGGCTAAGGGCGATGAGGATAAAATGGCTTCCGCTATTTCAAAAATGCTTGAAGAGGATAAAACTCTTTGCTTTGAGTTTGACAAGGAAACAAAGGAATCTGTTATTTCTGCCATAGGCGATACACAGATGGACGTTTTTGTTAAAAAGCTGAAGAACAAATATAAATTGGACGTTGAGCTTTTCGATCCGAGAATTGCTTACAAGGAAAAAATCAGAGGAACGGTTACACACAGACATAAATATAAAAAGCAGTCCGGCGGTTCGGGGCAGTACGGTGATGTTGAAATTGAATTTTCACCAAACTTTGATGAGCCTGATACACCTTATACATTTGAAGAACAAATCTTCGGCGGTTCTGTACCAAAGCAGTACTTCCCCGCTGTTGAAAAGGGTATTCAGGAGAGTGTTAAAAAAGGGCCTCTTGCAGGCTATCCCGTTGTTGGCATTAAGGCTGTTTTAAAGGACGGCTCCTATCATGCGGTAGACTCTAACGAAAACGCTTTCAAAACAGCTACAATGATGTGCTTTAAGGAGGCATTCCTTAAAGCCAAGCCTACAATTCTTGAGCCTATTATGGACGTTGAGGTTATTGTACCTAAGGATTATACAGGCGATATTATGGGTGATATGAATAAGCGCCGAGGACGTGTAAACGGTATGGACAGCGAGGGAAATAAGCAGAAAATATTTGCACAGGCGCCTCTTTCCGAAATGTCCGGCTATGCTACGGATCTTCGCTCCATGACACAGGGCAGAGGAGATTTTACAATGACTTTTTCGGGATATGAAGATGCACCTAAGGATGTTTGCGATAAGGTAATTGCGGAAGCAGCTAAATAATTTTATAATAATAGTTAAGACGGTCAGAGTATGGCCGTCTTTTTTAAAACGGGGGTGTGAATATGACGGAAGTCAGGCTTGGAAAAACCGATTTGGTTGTTAATAAAATGGGTTTTGGGGCTTTGCCTATACAAAGGCTGTCTGTTGAAGAGGCCGGCAGGCTTTTAAAGAAGGCTTATGAAAACGGAATTAATTTTTTTGATACGGCACGGTGGTATACCGACAGCGAGGTAAAAATCGGCAAGGCTTTAAGCGATGTTAGAGAAAACATTGTTATTGCCACAAAAAGCGGCGCGGAAACAGGTGAGGAAATGGAAAGGGATTTGGAAATATCCCTTAAAAACTTAAACACGGACTATATTGATATTTATCAGTTTCATAACCCTGCCTTTTGCCCCAAACCGCAGGACGGCAGCGGTTTATATGAGGCGGCAGTAAAAGCAAAGGCGGCAGGCAAAATAAGGCATATCGGAATTACCAATCATAGAATAGCTGTTGCCAAAGAGGCTATAGAAAGCGGATTGTATGAAACATTGCAGTTTCCGTTTTGCTATTTGGCAACGGATAAGGATATTGAGCTTGTTGAAATGTGCAGGGAGCATAATATGGGATTTATTGCAATGAAGGCTCTTTCGGGAGGGCTTATTACAAACAGTGCGGCAGCTTGCGCATTTGAAAATGAGTTTGACAATGTTGTACCTATTTGGGGAGTGCAGAGAGAAAAAGAGTTGGACGAATTTTTAAGCTATATTGATAATCCTCCTGTTATGAATGAAGAAATTAAAAGTATAATTGGCTATGACAGAAAAGAGCTTGCAGGAGATTTTTGCCGTGGCTGCGGATATTGTATGCCTTGCCCCGTAGGTATAGAAATTAATAATTGCGCAAGAATGTCACTTTTACTCAGACGCTCTCCCACGGCATCACATTTAAGCGCCGAGGGTCAGGCGAAAATGAAAAAAATCGAGGACTGTATTAACTGCGGAAAATGCAAAAGCAAATGTCCTTACGGACTTAATACACCGGAATTGCTTAAAAAGAATTATGAGGACTACAAGGCTGTTATGGAGGGAAAAGCATTTGTAGGGGTATAAAGGCTTGGTTTTAGCCGGCGTTGTAACGAAGCGCCAAGGCTTGCGGCGGTAAAGAGGCGGCATTGCAATGCCGCCTCTTTACCGCCCTCGCCCCCCCTACGGGTCGGCTGTGAAGTACGGCGTATGCCGTACAAACAGGCGAGCGGCAATAATTTTTGGCAATTAACATACAAAAAATTAAAATTGGGGGTTGACAAAAATATTATAAAGGGTGTACAATATTTAATTGAAACCCTATGCGTAATAGCGTGGGAAATAATGTCGATATATGTATTTTATAGCGTTAAAAAAGCATTGAATACGATATACCGTTTCGATTTATACGCAGCAGTTAATTTCACCAAAGGGTATATATTATCCCTTAAAAAGGAAAATGTGTTATTTATGGCATATATGGATAAAAAATTAAAAATTAAGCTGTATATGGATTAAATATAGCCGGAAAATTTTTTGAAAATAAAGAGTTTTCGGCAAATTTTGGTGTTTAAAATATATAAAAGGAGTTGAAGGTGCATGGAAAAAGACAGAATGAAACCGGTGAAATTGGGTCATGCCACAAGAGTCAGCTATGCAACAGTTGATGAGGTGCTGGAAATGCCCAATCTTTTAGCTCTTCAGAAAGACAGCTACGACTGGTTTAAGGGTGACGGGTTAAAAGAGGTATTTGAAGATGTATCTCCCATAAGCGACTTTAAAGGTGAGCTTATGCTTGAATTTTTGGATTTCTCGCTGGACAGACCGCCTAAATATTCCATTCAGGAATGTAAGGAAAGAGATGCAACCTATGCCGCGCCTTTATACGTTAAGGTAAGACTCCGCAACAAAGAGCTTGACGAAATTAAGGAACAGGAGCTGTTTATGGGGGACTTCCCTCTTATGACAGACACGGGCACCTTTGTTATCAACGGCGCTGAACGTGTTATCGTAAGCCAGCTTGTACGTTCTCCGGGCATATATTATGATATTACAAAGGATAAAGCAGGCAAAAATCTGATTACTTCTCAAATTATACCAAACAGAGGAGCATGGCTTGAATATGAAACGGACTCCAATGATGTATTCAGTGTAAGAGTAGACAGAACCAGAAAGCTGCCCGTTACTGTACTTGTTAGGGCATTAAGTCCCTCAAAGGACGGCTCCGATGAAGAAATTGCGAGTCTTTTCGGCGAAGATCCCAAAATTGCCGCAACCCTTGAAAAGGACACAACCTCCAACTACAATGAGGCTTTGCTTGAGCTTTATAAAAAGATAAGACCGGGCGACCCTGCCACGGTAGAATCCTCGGAAACTCTTATAAGAAATATGTTTTATGACCCCAGAAGATATGATCTTGCAAAGGTCGGCCGTTACAAATACAACAAAAAGCTGCTTCTTTCTCAAAGAGTAAAAGGCTTTAAGCTTGCGGAGGACGCCGTTGACCCGTTGACGGGAGAGATTATTTGCGAGGCAGGCACAAAGCTTACAAGAGAGCTTTGCGAGGAAATTCAGAATACGGGTATTGATGCCGTTTATGTTTTTAAGGCAGACGGCAACCCCATTAAAATATTGACAAACAAGCAGGCTGCCATTGACGGATTTATTGAAGGCTACGGACTTGCGGCAGAGGATGTGGGACTTGTAAAGGGAACAAGGGTTTATGTTCCCGTTATGAAAGAGCTTATGGAAAACTGCGATGATGCGGACAGTCTTAAAGCAGCTATAAAAGTAAATATGAGCGAGCTTGTGCCAAAGCATATTACCTATGATGATATTATGGCTACAATCAGCTATTGTATTCATTTGGATTATGAAATAGGCAAAAAGGATGATATTGACCACCTTGGAAACCGTAGAATAAGGGCGGTTGGCGAGCTTTTGCAAAATCAGTTCAGAATCGGCATTTCCCGTATGGAAAGAGTTGTAAGAGAAAGAATGTCCACTCAGGACAAGGATGCCGTTACTCCCCAGGCTCTTATTAATATTAAACCCGTTACCGCCGCAATTAAGGAGTTTTTCGGCAGCTCTCAGCTTTCCCAGTTTATGGATCAGAACAATCCTTTGGGAGAAATGACGCATAAAAGAAGATTATCGGCGCTTGGCCCCGGCGGTCTTTCCCGTGAGAGGGCAGGCTTTGAGGTGCGTGACGTACACACATCGCACTATGGAAGAATGTGCCCTATAGAAACACCCGAAGGCCCTAACATCGGTCTTATAAATTCTCTTGCGGTTTATGCGAGAATTAATGAGTACGGATTTATTGAAGCGCCTTACAGAAAGGTTAAACAGACGGAAAACGGGCCTGTTGTTACAAATGACGTTATATATATTACAGCAGATGAGGAGGAGGGTTATGCTATTGCTCAGGCAAACGAACCCCTGGACAAGGATGGGCATTTTAAACACAGCAAGGTAGCCGCAAGGCTTGGCGTGGATAACGTGGAGCTTAAACCCGAAAGGATCGAGCTTATGGACGTATCTCCTAAAATGCTTGTTTCCGTTGCTACGGCGCTTATACCCTTCCTTGAAAATGATGACGTAACCAGAGCGCTTATGGGTTCCAATATGCAAAGGCAGGCTGTGCCTCTTTTAACAACGGAAAGTCCTGTTGTAGGTACGGGTATGGAACATAAAACAGCTAAGGACTCCGGTGTTGTTGTTGTGGCAAAAAGAAGCGGTTATGTGGATTTTGTTGACGCATCGGGTATTGTAATTGCTGCCGATGACGGAGAAAGGGACAGATATACACTTACTAAATTTAAGCGTTCCAACCAAAGCACCTGCATTAATCAAAGACCTATTGTAAATAAAGGGGACAGAATTGAAGCGGGGGATATTATTGCGGATGGCCCGTCTACAAGCAATGGCGAGCTGGCTCTCGGAAAGAACCCCCTTATAGGCTTTATGACATGGGAGGGTTACAACTACGAGGACGCTGTGCTTCTTTCGGAAAAGCTTGTGGCGGAGGACGTTTACACTTCTGTACACATTGAAGAACACGAGTGTGAGGCAAGAGATACAAAGCTTGGCGCAGAGGAAATTACAAACGATATTCCCAACGTAGGTGAGGACGCCCTCAGAGATCTTAACGAAAACGGTATTATAAGAATCGGCGCGGAGGTTACCGCAAACGATATTCTTGTAGGAAAGGTTACACCTAAGGGAGAAACGGAGCTTACGGCGGAGGAAAGGCTTTTAAGAGCCATTTTCGGTGAAAAGGCAAGAGAGGTTAGAGATAACTCGTTAAGGCTTCCTCACGGTGAAAGCGGTACTGTTGTTGACGTTAAAATATTTACAAGAGAAAACTCCGATGAGTTAGGCCCCGGAGTAAACAAGCTTGTTAGAGTATATATTGCTCAAAAGAGAAAAATATCCGTTGGGGATAAAATGGCGGGCCGCCATGGAAACAAAGGTGTGGTTTCCCGTGTGCTTCCCGTAGAGGATATGCCGTTTTTACCTAACGGCAGACCTTTGGATATTGTGCTTAATCCTTTGGGCGTGCCCTCTCGTATGAACATTGGTCAGGTGCTTGAAATTCACTTGGGACTTGCCGCTCAGGTGCTTGGACTTAAGGTTGCCACGCCTGTTTTTGACGGCGCTAAAGAAAAGGATATTATGGATACTCTTGAGCTTGCCAATGATTTCGCAAACTCCGAATGGGAGGATTTTGAGGCAAAATGGAAGGGCAAAATTAACGATGAAATATTTGAGTATCTTGAAAACAACAAGGAACACAGAGAAGAATGGAGGGGTGTGCCTATTAACCATACGGGAAGAGTGCAGTTAAGAGACGGCCGTACCGGCGAACCCTTTGACAATGCCACAACCATTGGTTTTATGCACTATCTCAAGCTTCACCACCTTGTTGAGGATAAAATTCATGCACGTTCCACAGGGCCTTACTCACTTGTTACTCAGCAGCCTTTGGGCGGCAAGGCTCAATTCGGCGGGCAGAGATTTGGCGAGATGGAGGTTTGGGCATTAGAGGCTTATGGCGCATCCTACACATTGCAGGAAATTTTGACTGTTAAATCCGATGATATAGTAGGAAGAGTTAAAACCTACGAGGCTATTGTTAAGGGTGAAAACATACCCGAGCCGGGCATACCCGAATCCTTTAAGGTTTTGCTTAAAGAGCTGCAGGCGCTTTGCCTTGACGTTAGAGTGCTTAACGAAAACAATGAAGAGGTTGATATTAAGGAATCTATCGATTACGGCGATGACCTTAGTGTAAACATTGAGGGCAGAGAGGATCAAAGTCCCGCATACCGTGAAAAGCCTGTTGATAAGGACGCATTGATTGAAACAGAGGACGGTATTAATATCGATCAGGTTTTATCCAGTCTTGATGTGGACAGTGTAGGAACGGAAGAGAACGATGACTTCAGCTCTATAGACGACGAAATTAAGAATATGGACGAAGAAGAAATTGACAGGGAACTGCTTAATTATACGGATAGTTTTGATGATTAATGAAAGGAGAGGTAAAAATGTCTGTACAGGATTCAGATCAGATTATTTTTGATTCAATAAAAATAGGACTTGCATCTCCCGATAAAATCAGAGAATGGTCCAGAGGAGAGGTTTTAAAGCCTGAAACAATTAATTACAGAACTTTAAAGCCTGAGGTTGACGGACTTTTTTGTGAGAAGATATTTGGGCCCACAAAGGACTGGGAATGTCATTGCGGAAAATACAAGAGAATACGTTATAAGGGCATTGTGTGCGACAGATGCGGTGTTGAGGTTACAAAAAGCAAGGTAAGGCGTGAAAGAATGGGGCATATTGAGCTTGCGGCGCCGGTATCTCATATATGGTATTTTAAGGGAATACCCAGCAGAATGGGGATTTTGCTGGGCATAAGTCCCAAAAAGCTTGAAGAGGTGCTTTATTTTGCGGCTTATATTGTGCTTGACCCGGGCAATACGGATTTGGCATATAAGGAAATATTGAGAGAACCTCAATACAGGGAGGCTTACGACAAATACGGCAACAGCTTTAGAGTAGGTATGGGCGCAGAGGCAATTAAAGAGCTTTTGCAGGCGATTGACCTTGAGGCTGAGGCCGCCGCTCTTAAAGAGGAGCTTAAAGCAAGCATTAAAAGCTCTTCCAAGCAAAAGAAAGTAAGAATTATTAAAAAGTTGGAGGTCGTAGAGGCATTCAGGACATCCGGCAACAGACCCGAATGGATGATATTGGACGTTATCCCTGTAATTCCTCCCGATTTAAGACCTATGGTACAGCTTGACGGCGGCAGATTTGCCACAAGCGACCTTAATGACCTTTACAGAAGAGTTATTAACAGAAACAACCGTCTTAAAAGGCTTATGGAGCTGCAGGCCCCCGATATTATTGTAAGAAACGAAAAAAGAATGTTACAGGAGGCTGTGGATGCGCTTATTGACAACGGCAGAAGAGGCAGAGCCGTTACAGGCCCCGGCAACAGGGATTTAAAGAGCCTTTCCGACCTTTTAAAGGGCAAGCAGGGAAGATTTCGTCAGAACCTGCTGGGCAAGCGTGTAGACTACTCGGGGCGTTCCGTTATTGTAGTAGGCCCTTCACTTAAAATTTATCAGTGCGGTCTTCCTAAGGAAATGGCTATTGAGCTGTTTAAGCCTTTCGTTATGAAAAAGCTTGTTGAAATGGAGCTTGCACACAACATTAAATCCGCAAAGAGAATGGTTGAAAGATTACAGCCTGAGGTTTGGGACGTGCTTGAAAATGTTATTAAGGAACACCCTGTTATGTTAAACAGAGCGCCAACTCTTCACAGACTGGGTATTCAGGCATTTGAGCCTGTTCTTGTTGAGGGTAAGGCGCTGAAGCTTCACCCCTTGGTATGTACCGCTTATAATGCGGATTTTGACGGCGACCAGATGGCTATACACGTTCCTCTTTCCGTAGAGGCGCAGGCAGAGTGCCGTTTTCTGCTCCTTTCCCCAAACAATCTTTTAAAACCCTCCGACGGTGAGCCTGTTACCGTACCCACTCAGGATATGGTACTCGGGATTTATTACCTTACAATGAAACGAGGGGGAGAAAGAAACGAGCAGGGAGATCCCGTACATGTATTTAAGGACGAAAACGAGGCAAGGCTTGCCTACGATAACCATATTATAACTCTTCAGGAGGCTATAAGGGTAAGAAGAACGCTTAACATTAACGGTGTTGAAAAATCTCAGATAATTGAAACAACGGTAGGAAGAATTATATTTAATGAAATTATACCTCAGGATCTTGGCTTTGTGGACAGAAGCAGGGAAGAAAATCTGTTTAAATATGAAATAGACTTCCTTACAACAAAGAAAGAGCTGGGGCAGATTATAAACAAATGTATAAACAGACACCCCTCAACGGAAACCTGCGTTGTTCTTGATGATATTAAGTCATTGGGTTACAAATATTCCACAAGAGCGGCTCTTACCGTTTCCGTTTCCGATATGAAAATACCCGAAGAAAAGGAAACCATACTTGCTGAGGGCGACAAAGAGGTTGAAAAGGTTACAAAGCTTTACAGACGAGGCTTAATGACCGATGAAGAACGCCATAACAAGGTTATTAATGTTTGGGAAGAGGCGGACAAGAAGATTACCGATGCTCTTTTGGCTAACCTTGGTGAATATAATGATATTTATATGATGGCGCACTCGGGAGCGAGAGGCTCTAACAGGCAGATTAAGCAGCTTGCGGGTATGCGGGGACTTATGGCATCACCTACGGGAGATACTATTGAGCTGCCTATTAAGGCTAACTTCCGTGAAGGACTTTCCGTTCAGGAATACTTTATTTCCGCCCACGGCGCAAGAAAAGGTCTTTCCGATACGGCTCTCAGAACGGCGGACTCGGGTTATCTTACAAGACGTCTTGTAGATGTATCGCAGGATATGATTATAAGAGAACACGACTGTGCCGAGGGACTTGATGAAATTCCCGGAATGTGGGTTAGCGCCTTTATGGACGGAAAGGAAACGATTGAACCTTTAATTGACAGAATTAAGGGAAGATATGCCGCAAAGGACGTAACTCACCCCGAAACGGGGGAGGTTATTGTTAAGGCTGACGAAATGATAACTCCCGATAAGGCGGAGGAGATTATTGCGGCAGGCATTGACAGAGTATACATCAGAAACATTCTTTCATGCCATTGCAAAAACGGTGTATGCTCCAAGTGCTACGGAGCAAATATGGCATCGGGCAGAATGGTTAGAATAGGCGAGTCTGTCGGTATTATTGCGGCTCAGTCCATTGGTGAGCCGGGTACTCAGCTTACTATGAGAACATTCCATACCGGCGGTGTTTCCGGAAACGACCTTACGCAGGGTCTTCCGAGAGTTGAAGAGCTTTTTGAAGCAAGAAAGCCCAAGGGCGTTGCTATTATTGCCGAAAGAGGCGGTCACGTTACCGTTACGGACAGCAAAACCCAAAGCAAGGTATTTGTTGAAACCGCCGACGGGCAGACTGACGAATATACCATACCCTACGGTGCAAGAATAAGTGTAATGAATGATACACAAATTGAGGACGGCGAGCCTTTGACAGAGGGCTCTATAGATCCTCACGATATTTTAAGAATAAACGGCATTAGAGGTGTGCAGGACTATATACTTAAAGAAGTACAGAGAGTATACAGGCTGCAGGGTGTTGATATTAACGACAAGCACATTGAAATTATTGTCAGGCAAATGCTTAAACGTGTTAAGGTGGAGGACAGCTCCGACACCAATATGCTGGCAGGCAACTATGCCGACTGGCTTGATTTTGATGAAACGGTTAACAGAATTCTTAAGGAAAACTGTGAAACTGCGGCTGAAAACGCTAAATATATAAGCGGCAGCGGCGCAGAGGATATTTTTGTAAACAGTTATCCTGCAGACAGAGAGGCTTATAACGAAAATGCAAGCGCTTTAAACGAGAGTATTTTTGAATATAACGAAGCTGTTATGGACAGAGTGACAGGCCCGGGAACGGAGCTTTTCCCTGCGCATACGGGCAATTTGTTAAGCTACAATGAAAGCGTGGACGTTTACAACGAATATGCCCAATCTAACGGAGAGGAAAAGCTGTTAAAGGCTTATACGGGTCTGCCGTCCGGCACAAGAACCCTTCTTGGAATTACAAAGGCATCTCTTGCTACGGATTCCTTCCTTTCGGCGGCATCATTCCAAGAAACAACGAGAGTACTTACCGAGGCAGCCATTAAGGGCAAGGTTGATTCCCTTATAGGACTTAAAGAAAATGTTATTATCGGTAAGCTTATTCCCGCAGGCACGGGTATGAATACCTACAGAAGGATTGACCTCAAGCTTGTGGATAAGGAAAACGGCGCTGATAAAGATGAGGCTTTGGAAGAAGCGGACGGAAACGATTTGACGGCGGGAATGGCTGTTGATGAAATTGAAGCTGTTACGGAATAAGATATATAATTAGTCCCGAATCCTTCGGGACTAATTATTTTTTAAGGTATTGAAAACTTCGGGCGGTTATGATAAAATATATTGCATAAGCGCTTGTTTTGGAGGATAATATGGTTTTCAGCAGTCTTAATTTTTTATTTATTTTTCTGCCTGTTCTTCTGCCTGTTTACTTTTTGTTTGCGGCAAGGGGCAAAAGGGGCGTTTCCAACATAATACTGCTAATTTTCAGCTTGTTTTTTTACGCTTATTCCACACCGAAGTTTATTTTTATAATTTTGGCATCTGTTTTAATTAACTGTTTTTCTGCCCTTATAATAGACAGGGCGGACAGAAAGGGCTTGTTTTTGGCAATATGCCTTGTTTTGAATTTGGGTATTTTGGGGTACTTTAAATATACGGGTTTTGTAATTAAAAATATAAACGAAATTTTTGGTATGGGAATTAACATTCCGGAAATTGTACTGCCTGTGGGCATTTCCTTTTTTACCTTTCAAGGCTTAAGCTATGTTATTGATGTTTACAGAAATGATGCAAGGGTACAGAAAAACCCTCTTAATGTGGCTTTATACATTTCGCTTTTTCCTCAGCTTATTGCAGGGCCTATTGTCAGGTACACCACGGTGGAAAAGGAGCTTACAAAACGCAGTGAGAGCTTTGACAAAGCTGCCGACGGCCTTTGCAGGTTTTGCTTCGGCTTAGGTAAAAAGGTTATAATCGCAAACAACATTGGAGCGGTGGCTGCTGAGATTATGAGCATAAACTATTCCCTACACAGTGTTTTGCTGACGTGGCTGGGGGTTATTGCCTATACTTTGCAGATTTATTTTGATTTTTCGGGATATTCCGATATGGCTATCGGCTTGGGAAAGGTGTTTGGCTTTAATTTTCCCGAGAACTTCAACTATCCTTACATTTCAAAATCCATTACGGAGTTTTGGAGAAGGTGGCATATTTCTCTTTCCGCATGGTTTAGGGATTATGTATATATACCCCTTGGGGGAAACAGAGTCGGGTTATTAAAGCAAATAAGAAATATTATGGTTGTTTGGCTGCTTACGGGTTTATGGCACGGCGCAGCGTGGAATTTTATATTCTGGGGTTTATATTTCGGTGTTTTGCTTTTGCTTGAAAAGTTTGTTTACGGAAAGGCGCTTGAAGGCATGCCCTCAATTATAAAACACATATATGCCCTTATTTTTATTATTACAGGCTGGGGGATATTTTCCGCAGCAGGCTTAGGGGATATGGTAAACACGCTTAAGGATATGTTTTTGCTGAACAACATACCTTTAATAAGCAACGAGGCAATTTATTATATTATTGAGTACAAGGCGGAGTTTATTATTGCAATTATTGCGTCATTGCCTGTTAAAAATATTTTTTTGGCATTTGAAAGCAACGCAGAGGGTTATGAATGGGCGTTTTTAATTTGCAAAAGGCTTTTCGCATTGGCTGTTTTGGTATTAAGCGTGGTTTATCTTGTAAACTCCTCGTTTAATCCCTTTATATACTTTAGATTTTAGGGTGGTTTTATGAAAAGGCTTATCAATATTATATTTATTTGTATATTTGTATTATTTATTGCCGCAACACCTGTTTACACGCTGTTTTCAAAAAAACCCGATATGCTGTTTTACGAAAACAGGAGTTTGGCAACATTTCCCGAGCTGAGCTTTGAGTCCTTATGGAGCGGATATTATTTTGCTCAAATAGAGAATTATTTTTCGGACGTATTTCCTTTCAGAGATGATATTATGAGGGAAAGGGTGCGGTTTGACGGAAGTGTGCTTAAAAAACCTGTTGTAAATGATATTGTTATACAGGGCGAAGGCGAGCCTTTACTGCCCGGAATGACGGTTAAGCCATGCTTTAAGGAGCAGCTTAAAACGGACTGTTCCGTTATGGCGGACAGGGTGGCTGCTTTAAATAATGCCGTTAATGAAAACGGCGGACGTTTTTATTATGTCGGCTTGCCTGAGCAGTATTCTTATTTTAACGACAGATTTCCCAAATATATATTTAATAACAGTGAAAATTTGCAGGCGGTTTCCGAGTTGTTTTTTAATGCGCTTGATGAAAGAAGCATTGATTATATTAATATGAAAGATGTTTTTGAAAAGGAAAACAAGCCGGAGGAATATTATTCTTTTATAGACCATCATTTTACTTATTACGGGGCATTCAGAACATACGAGGAGATTATCGACAGAGTAAACGGTGATTTGGGATATGGCTTGCACAAGCTGAAAGAGGGAGAGGACTTTAATTTTAAGGCATTGGAAAATCCTTATATGGGTTCCCGAAACAGAAAGCTTATGGGAGGATATGATTTTGACGAGAAGCTTGTTATTGCGGATTATATTAACAGAGTGCCTTTTGCAAGGAGCGACAACGGGGGCGAGCCTAATTCGGTGCTTTTCAGCTATCCCTCTGATGTTAATGAGGCTGTTACTTATACAACCTATATGAGCGGCGATATGGGAGAAACGGTTTTGAAAACAAACAGAAGCGGACTTCCCAACCTGCTTATTATAGGGGACTCCTTTACTAATGCCATAGAAACGCTTATTTATACGGATTTTAACGAAATGCGAAGCCTGGACTACAGGTATTACGATAAAAAGACAATGACGGAATATATTAATGAGTACAAACCCGATGTGGCGCTTATGATAAGAGATGACACCAACTATTTGGAATTTGGCGAAAACGGGGATATTAAATAAAGCCGGCGGTACATTTTTTTGTGCCGCCTTTTTGCGTTGGCTTACATAATAAATATTTAATAAAAAAATTGTTTATTTTTTGCGGAGAGTGGTGTATAATTAATTGACCGGTGCTTTCTACACTTTAAAACAGACGATTTTTGCAATTCGGAGGGTTTTTAATGAGCTTTGCAAATATAAAAAACAATAAAAGATTATTGCATATGGTTTTAATGGGGTTATTACTGCCAGCAATAGGCTTTTTGGTTATATTTTTATATACAAAAATTGAATATACGGGCTGCAGGCAGACTGATATTTCCGCTGAGGAATTTTTGGAAAACAGCAGGTTAGAGGGTATGAACAAGGCTGACGGGAACATTGTTTCCGTTACGGAAAAGGACGGATGTATAAGCTATGGCGGAGATGAAGCCGAGACGCTTCAAAACATAGTTATAAATATAGAGGATCTTTGCGATGACTACAACGGCTCCGATATATATGTAGTGTTTAAGAACGGTGAAGAAAAGCATTACATTAAGGAGTTTGCCGTAGGCAGGAATACTTTAAATCTTAAAAATCCTTTAAGAAATGTTGAGAGCATAAGGTTTCAGCTTTTAAGAAATGTTGGTCAAACATGCAAAATAGGCCCGGTTACATTTAACAGCGCAGGTATGGCGTCCGCAAGGCGGTGGAACGAGGTGGGAGAGCTTTATTTAAGGTTTTTAATTGTCACCGTGCTTTTGCTTATTAATATAGGCGCTGTTATTTTGGGCAGCAAAAAGCCTTTTAAAGCCGAAAGCAAGGTTATGAGCTTTTTAAACAGGCACTACGGTACCGTTATGGCAATTTTAATATTTTGCGTTTTTCAGCTTTGTTTTTTGGCGGGACTTGGCGCTTTGGCGGCATCCGCAATATTTGGGTATTATATAGGAAGCAATCTTTTGGCGCATGGGGAAAGAACAAGGTTTGGAGCAATGGTTTGCGGCGGATTTTTTGCGGTTACGGCAATTTTTGCGTGGTGTATTTATCCCGATGTAAGCATTGCCAAGCTTTTTTGGAGAACAGACGCACAAAACGGACTGAGAATGTTTATTTGCATTATAGCGGGCATTATTATGGGTGTTTGCTGTATTGCGTATTTTGGCAGAAAAGAGGAAGGCTTTATTGAAATGAACTGCCGCAGGCTTTTGGGTATTGGGCTGAATGTGGCGGTTATTGCCTTTATGACAATTTCTCTTGAGGTTTTGGCAAAAATATTTTTTGAAAAGGTTGGCTTTTTCGGCGCAGTAAGAGAGGTTGTTACATTCAGAGCCATAGTTTTAAGCATTTTTTTAACGGCTATTATATATTATTTTTTAAAGAGCCTTTTAGGAGCCGTTGTTGGCATATTTTTTGACGGATTGTTTTTTCTGTTTATATTTACGGGTAATTTTGTTAAGCTCAGGTTTCACGATTCCACATTTAAGCCTCTGGATATTTTGCAGATAAATGATTTTTTGGGTATTGTATACAGGTATTTGCCGAAAATTCTTGTTATACTTATGGTTATTTTTATTGTTATAATGCTTACCCTTTTGGCATACAAAAAGCGTAAATATATAAAGGAGCATAAGCCTAATTTGGTTATGGCGGCGGTTTGCTTATATATGATTGTTACCATGGCCGGAAAGATTAACGCAAACAAGTTTTACAGCATGGGTATTAATTTTAACAACGCATGGAGAGGCACAAAGGAAAACGTATACGAGCAGGGTATTGTATGCAACAGCTATATTGAATTTGCCAAAATTACCAAAATTATACCAAAGGCTGATGAAAAATACAGTAAGGAATATATGCGGGAGCTTAAAGCGGATTTTGACGCTTTGGACAGCGGAAATGTTAGCGACATAAAGCCAAATGTTATTGTTATTATGGAAGAGTCCCTTTTTGACATAACAAGGGTGCCTGAGGTTGAGCTGAGTATGGACGTTACCGAGAATATGCACAAATATTTTAAGGCAAACACCATATCTCCAAAATACGGCGGAGGTACCGCATCGGTTGAGTTTGAGGCTCTTACGGGTATGAGCAATTATTATTTTCTGGACAATATTGTGCCTTATATTACCTATTGGAACAGCGGCAAGGAAGCCATACCCGGCATTGTGGACGAGTTTAACGCAAGCGGATATGAAACAACTGCCATACACCCCAATGACGGAGGCGCATACAACAGAGATATGATATATAACAGTATGCACTTTGACAGGTTTTTGGACAGTGACGATATGGACTTTAAGCGTGAGAATTTGGCAGATGACGGGTTTTTTAAGGACAGCGCATTGTTTGACGTTATTAAAACTCAGTTTGAGTCTTCCGACGAGCCGCAGTTTATATTTACCGTTACAATAGAAAATCATACAATGCACAAGGGCAAGTATGACGAAACGGAGGTTAAGGTTAAGGCTGACGGGGTTTCCGAGGAGGAGAGAAATGCCTTTGAGCAATACAGCCAAGGTGTTCTGGACTGTGACAGATTTTTGGGAGAAATGGTTGATTTGGTTGAAAACGCAAAAAGACCTACCATATTATATGTATGGGGAGATCATTTACCGCCGCTTAGCGGATTTAACACATTAGGCTTTTTAAAGGACAAATACAACAAATATACCACTCCTTTAATGGCATACTCCAACTACAAAAGCATTGAGATTGGGCAGGAGTACATTACTCCCAATCAGCTTGCTCCTCAAATTTTAAGAGATGCGGAAATTAAGCACAGCTCTTATTTTGACTATATTTATTCTCTAAGAAAAAAATTCCCCGTAATTCAGAAGGAATTTGTGGAGGATACGGAGGCGGAGGAGCTTAACACATACAGTATGGTGCAGTATGATATGCTGTTTGGGGAAAAGTATCTGACGGACGGAAAGCCTGCGGGAGATGGGCAGACTTAGGAAAAACGATAAAATATTCTGTTTTATTTATTTCCAAAAAAGGTCTGTACAATTTATGAAAATTTAGTATAATATATAATAAAGAAGCTTTAGAATAGATATTTGGGGTGTTAATTATGAGAAGTATGACAGGCTACGGCAGAGGCGAAGCGAGCCTTAATGACAGACGTTTTGTTGTGGAGATAAGGGCGGTTAATCACAGATTTAACGATATTACAATAAAAATGCCCAGAATTATGCTTACCTATGAGGACAAAATTAAAAAAGCGGTTTCCAAAGAGATTTTAAGGGGAAAAACCGATGTTTTTGTTACCTTTGAAACATTTTCCGCAGAGGACTACAGGGTTTGTTTAAACGAGGCTTTGGCGGACAATTATGTGGAGGCTTTAAGGAGCATTAAAGAAAGATATTCCACAGAGGACAAGCTTACTATGGGTCTTATTGCCAGATTTCCCGACATTATCAGTGTTGAAAAGAATGTTTTGGACGAAAACGGAGAAAACGCTCAGGTGCTTGAAGGACTTATGGAAGCGGTAAAATCGGCCCTGCTTAGCTTTGTTGAAATGCGTATAAGAGAGGGGGAGCATCTTAAAAATGACCTTGAAGGAAAGCTTGACGGAATTAAGCTGATTGTGGACAAGGTTAAGGAAAGAGCGCCGTTGGTTGGCGAGGAATACAGGCAAAGGCTTACGGATAAGCTTAAGGAGCTTGAGGAGATAAAGGCGGATGAGGGCAGAATACTTACTGAAGTGGCTATTTTTGCGGATAAGGCTTGCATAGATGAGGAGCTTACAAGGCTGTACAGCCATATTAAGCAGTTCAGCTCCATTATTAAGGAAGAGGGTTCTATTGGCAGAAAGCTGGATTTTCTTGTTCAGGAAATGAACCGGGAGGTAAACACAATAGGCTCAAAAAGCAACGACCTTATTATTACACAGTGCATAGTAGACCTTAAAAGCGAGGTTGAAAAAATAAGGGAACAGGTACAGAACATTGAATAAACAATAAGGCAGGGTTTTGTATGAACAGGTATATAAACATAGGCTTTGGAAATATTGTGGCGGCGGAAAAGATTGTTGCCGTGGTTAATCCTGAGGCCGCTCCAATAAAGAGAATGATACAGGAATACAGAAATAACGGCAGGGTTATAGACGCAACCTGCGGACGAAAAACAAGAGCTGCTATTGTTACGGAATGCGGATATGTTATTTTGGCGGCAAATCAGCCGGAAACCATTGGAGCAAGGCTTAGCGGCGGAACAGATGCAAGGGAGGTTTGTGAAGATGTTTGAAAAAGGTATTTTACTTATTATATCCGGCCCGTCGGGCGCAGGAAAGGGTACTGTTGTTAATGAACTGGTGAAGGACAAGGAAAAGTACAGTCTTTCGGTTTCCGTAACAACAAGAAAACCGAGAGAGGACGAAGTTGAGGGTGTTTCCTACTACTTTAAAACAGAGAAGGAGTTTAAGGAGCTTGCCGAAACGGGGCAGCTTTTGGAATATGCTTTGTTTTGCGGAAATTTTTACGGAACACCTGCTAAGTTTGTGGAAGATAGCCTTAATGCGGGGAAAAATGTTATTCTTGAAATTGAGGTTCAGGGGGCAATTCAGGTAAAGGAAAAATACCCCGATGCGGTGCTTATATTTTTAACACCCAACAGCATAAGAGATTTGGAGGACAGACTGAGGGGACGGGGAACAGAAACGGACGAGGTTATTAAAAAAAGGCTTGCGAGGGCAAGAGAAGAGGTTAAGCTGATTGATAAATACGATTATATTGTGCTTAACGACCTTGTGAGAAACGCAACGGGGCAAATTAATAAAATTGTGGATACGGAAAAGTTTGCGGCAAAAAGAAACGAGGATTTTCCGAAAATATTTTTAGACAAGGGAGATAATTACAATGCTTAAACCATCTTACGCAGAACTTATGGACATTATGAACAGGGACAACGAATTGGGAAAGGACGTTACAAGCCGGTATTCTGTTGTTATTGCCGCCGCAAAGAGGGCAAGGCAGATTATTGACGGTGATACCACCATGGCGGAGCATATTAAAGATGACATTAAGGATAAGCCATTATCACTTGCCATTGAAGAGCTTAACGAGGGCAAGGTTAAGGTTGTGCCTGAGGGTATGGGTACTGAGCTGCATTTGAAAAAGGAAGAAAGCTTTGAAGAAGAGATAAAGCAGGAGCTTGAACAGGCGGCTCTTGAAAACGAGGCGGAGGATGAAGCCTTATATGCCGAAGAAGAAGGCCCTTCCGATGAGGAGCTTGACGCCATTGAGCAGGAAGAAATTGACGATTTTGAAGAGAATGGCATAGAGGAGTAATTTTGAAAACTGCTGAGATAATTGTTGAAATTAAGGCAAAGGAAATTGACAGGGTTTTTTATTACAGTGTTCCCGAAGGGCTTGAAAATGAGTTGCAGGCGGGAATGAGAGTGAGTGTGCCCTTTGGGCGGGGCAACAGGCTTACGGAGGGGTATGTTACGGATATTTCCGATGATGTAAAATGCAGCCGTGAGCTTAAAGAAATTATTGAAATTAAGGACAAATATGCGGTAATTTCCCCAAAGAGAATAGAGCTGGCAAAATGGATGAGGGAAAAATATTACTGCACTCTTACCGAGTGCCTGCAGTGCATTATGCCTAAGGTAACAACGCACATACACATCAGGTATGCCGATTTATGCGATGAATTTTTAAAGAACGGGGATTTTAAAAGGCTTGGAAAAAGGCAGGAAGATGTTATAGGCTTTTTGCGTAAAAAGGGCAGGACGGAGGTTTCCGTGCTTAAAGATATGTTGGGCATAAGCTCCGCTGTTCTGAACGGACTTGAAAAAAGGGGAATTATTGAAATTTCCGAAAAAGAGGTCAGCAGAGATATTTATGACTGCACTAAAAAGGAAACGGCGGATTTTAAGCCTACGGAGGAGCAGCAAAAGGTTATTGACACTGTTATTGAAGATTTTGGAAACAGGAACAAAGCGCCTTTTTTATTAAGGGGTGTTACGGGCAGCGGCAAAACCCTTGTGTATATGGAGATTGTTGACAGAGTTGTTAAGGCAGGAAAACAGGCTGTTGTGCTTGTTCCCGAAATTTCCCTTACTCCTCAAACGGTGCAAAGATTTATAAACAGGTTTGGAAGTCTTGTAAGCGTGACTCACTCCAAAATGAGCGCCGGAGAAAGGTTTGACCAGTGGGAAAAGGCAAGACGGGGGGATATTTCCGTTATGATCGGGCCCAGGTCTGCCATATTTGCGCCGTTTGACAACCTTGGAGCCGTTATTATTGACGAGGAACACGAGAAAACGTACAAATCCGACAGCACTCCCAAATATGACGCAAGAGAAATTGCCGTAAAATTGCAGGAGCTTTACGGCTGTGAGGTTATTTTCGGCAGCGCAACCCCTGCCATAGAAAGCTATTACAAGGGGGAAACGGGGGAGTACAGGCTGTTGGAGCTTAAAAACAGGGTGAACAGGAGCTTTCCGGATATATTTGCGGTGGATATGCGTGACGAAATAAGCCTTGGCAACAAATCCATGTTTTCATTGAAGCTGCAAAGAGCCATAAGGGAAACGCTTGATGAAAAAAAGCAGATTATTTTATTTTTGAACAGGAGAGGACATTCCACATTTATATCCTGCAGAAAATGCGGCTATGTTATGAAGTGTGAGAGATGCAGTGTTAATTTGACATATCACAAGTATGAAAACAGGCTGTTTTGTCACTACTGCGGAGAGGAGCGGGCAATACCGGAGGTTTGCCCCGGGTGCGGCTCGGAATATATTAAATTTTTTGGTGTGGGAACGGAAAAAATTGAAGAAGAGGTAAACAGGCTTTTTCCCAATGCAAAGGTTTTAAGAATGGATATGGACACCACAAAGGGCAAGGACAGCCACAGGCAGATTTTAAACGCCTTTGCCGCAGGCGAGGCGGACATACTTGTGGGTACTCAAATGATAGCAAAGGGACTGGACTTTCCAAATGTAACCCTTGTGGGGGTTGTTGCGGCGGATTTATCCTTAAACTCTTCGGACTACAGAGCCGCCGAAAACACTTTTCAGCTTATAACACAGGTTGCAGGCAGGGCAGGGCGCGCAGGCAGCAGGGGCAGAGTGCTTATACAAACATATATGCCCGAAAATTACTGTATTGAGTATGCAAAAAGCAACAATTACATAGGCTTTTATAAGGAAGAGATTGAGTTTAGGCGGCAGATGAGGTATCCGCCGTTTTCGCACATTTGTGTTGTGCTGTTTACGGGTGAGGACGAAAAAAGGGTTATTTCTTCCTTGCACTATTTAGGCAGCATTTTGGATTTTTACGGCAGAAAGAAGGATTATGAAAAAATAGGGCCTGCCGCCGCAATGGTTTCCAAAATAAACGAAAGGTACAGACACAGAATAATTATTAAGGGCGTGAACGAGAAAAAGCTGAAGAACTATGTTTTTTACTGTTTGGACATACTGAAGGAAAAAATTGACTTGCGGGGGATAAGCATAAATGTTTCCATTGACCCCGGTTATATACCGTAGGAGGTTTTACAAGTGGCTTTAAGACAAATCAGATTGCAGGATGAGCCTGTTTTAAGAAAAAAGTGCAAGGAAGTAAAGGCTTTTGACGAAAAGCTGAGTGAGCTTTTGGGAGATATGGCTGAAACCATGTACAACAGCAAGGGTGTGGGTTTGGCGGCGCCGCAGGTGGGCATACTTAAAAGAGCCGTTGTTATTGATGTTGGAGAGGGACTTTTGGAGCTTGTAAACCCTGCGGTTATTTTCAGCAAGGGCAGCCAGACGGATAACGAGGGGTGTCTTTCCGTGCCGGGAATGGCAGGAAAGGTTACAAGACCCGAGGTTGTAAAGGTTGAATGCTTTAACAAAAAAGGGGACAAAATGATAATTGAGGGAGAGGGACTTTTGGCAAGGTGTTTATGCCACGAAATTGACCACTTGGACGGTATTCTTTATACCGACAAGGTTGAGGGAGATTTATTTGAAGCGGAAGCCGAGGAGGAGTCTTAATGAGGGTAATATTTTTGGGAACGCCCGATTTTGCGGTACCCGTTTTAAAGGGACTTATGGAAAAGCACAATGTTTTGGCTGTTATAAGTCAGCCGGATAAGCCGTCAGGCAGAGGTAAAAGGCTTTTGCCCACACCTGTTAAGGCGGCGGCTCTGGAGGCGGGCATTGAGGTTTTACAGCCGGAAAGCATTAAAGCCAAAGAGTTTATTGAAAAAATGAAGCAATACAATGCGGACATATTTGTGGTGGTGGCTTACGGACAGCTTCTTACGGAGGAGTTTTTAAAGCTGCCTAAATACGGTTGTGTTAATGTACACGCATCTTTACTGCCTAAGTACAGAGGGGCGGCGCCTATTCAGCAGGCGGTTATTGACGGTGAACGGGTTACGGGCGTTACCGTTATGTATATGGTTAAGCGTTTGGATGCAGGTGATATGATACTTAAAAAAGAGGTTCCCATTGAAGAAGAGGATACCTACGGCACTATGCACGACAAGCTTTCCGCTGCGGGAGCTGAGGCTCTTTTACAGGCTTTGGAGCTTATTGAAAATGGACAGGCAAGGGCGGAAGCGCAGGACGAGAGCCTAAGCTGTTATGCTCACAAAATAACAAAGGATATGGGCAGGATTGATTTTAACCGTTCAAGCAGGGAAATTATTAATTTAATAAGAGGACTTAATCCGTATCCCTGTGCATTTACTTTTTATAAGGGCGGAAAGCTAAAGGTATTCCGTGCCGTTATGGGAGAAAATGCAAAGGGGAGTATTGGAGAGGTGCTTTTTGCGGACAAAAGAGGTATTTGCGTTAAAACCGCCGACGGGAGCATTATTATAAAGGAAATTCAGGCAGGCGGCAGCAAAAGAATGGATACGGGAGCATATTTACTGGGACACAGCGTTGAGGCAGGCAGTATTTTGGGAGAAGAATAAACTTTAACCTGTGTTTTGCGTATATGTTTTAAACGTCAATTATTTTTGAAAGGCGGTGTTTATATGTACGGTTATTACAGACCATACGGCTATTACGGTTATGGCTACGGCGGAATGAACGGACTTTATATGGCGGCGATTTTATTGGTTCTTGTTGCGGCAATTTTTGCGATGTATGCGCAGCACAAGGTAAATTCCACCTATAAAAAGTACTCTAAGGTGGCAAACAGAAGAGGGTTAAAGGGCGCCGACGTGGCAAGGCAGCTTTTATACAATGCAGGCATTACAGATGTCAGTGTTGAACATATTAGCGGCAATTTGACAGACCACTATGACCCCAAGGCAAAGGTAATAAGGCTTTCCGACGCAGTGTTTAACTCCAACAGTGTGGCGGCATTGGGTGTTGCGGCTCACGAAACGGGACACGCAATTCAGGACAATGTGGGATATGTGCCTCTTAAAATGAGGTCGGGCATATTTCCCGCCGTTAATTTTTCAAACAAGCTGGCAATGCCCCTTATTATGATAGGCTTGATTTTGGGGGCGTTTTCCGCAAATTATACAATAGCCTTGGCAGGAGCAATTTTATATGCCGTTGTTGTGGCTTTTCAGCTTATAACCTTACCTGTAGAGTTTAACGCATCTTCAAGAGCGCTTAAAAACTTAAACCAATACGGATATTTGGACAGTGATGAAATGCCCGGAGCAAGACGTGTGCTTGTGGCGGCGGCTCTTACCTATGTGGCGGCGGCTGCGGCGGCTTTGGCTACTCTTTTAAGGTTTTTGGTTATTATTTTGGGAAACAGCAGCAGAAGAAGAGATTGATATACAAAAAACAGGAACAAAAGCTCCGATTTGGGTTGGAGCTTTTTGTTTTTGGGAAAATTTGAGGGGGTTATTTGTGAAAAAGTGCTGATTTTTAAGGAGAATTGAGTGAAAATTTTTCTGATTTTTTTAAAAAAAAGCTTGCAATGTGCTTTGAATTGGTTTATAATTGGTATGATGTGACATTAAGAGCTAAGAGGCGGAGGTTGCGATTTTAATCGGTTTTCCGCTGAGCAATGTCCTGTTCATTGAAACCGGGCGAGTAGGTCACTGTACAATATTTACCTATTACTGTAGAGTTGCAAGGGAGTAATATGGAGAGTTTGTGCAGTCACCACTTGTAGTACTGTTTAAAAGTGCGAAAAGGAGGCGACTTTTTTATGGCAAGTCAAAAAATCAGAATTAATCTTAAGGCTTATGACCACAAGCTGATTGACCAGTCTGCTGCGCTTATTGTAGAGACTGCAAAGAAAACGGGAGCTAAAATTTCAGGCCCCATACCTCTTCCTACAAAGAAAGAGATAGTTACCATACTTAGAGCTGTTCATAAGTATAAAGACAGCAGAGAGCAGTTTGAGCTTTCTACTCACAAGAGATTGATTGACATTTTGATGCCTACTGCGAAGACAGTTGATGCTTTAACAAGACTGGATCTTCCTGCAGGAGTTGACATTACTATCAAAATGCTTTGATAGACAAAATTAAGAATTAACCCAAAATAATGGTTTATATAAGGCTTCTTATATTGACCTATAATGATTGCCCGAGTGCAATCCGCTGTAGAGTTTAGGAGGTGCTTTTAATGAAAAAAGCAATTATTGCCAAGAAAATCGGTATGACACAGATTTTCACTGAGGCAGGTTTGGTAATTCCTGTTACGGTATTGGAAGCAGGTCCTTGTGTGGTAACACAGAAGAAGACAGTTGAAACCGACGGATACGACGCTGTTCAGGTAGGTTTTGGCGATGTAAAGGAAAAGAGTTTAACTAAGCCCTTGAAGGGGCATTTTGAAAAAGCCGGAGTTGCTCCCAAGAAGGTTCTTAAAGAATTAAGGCTTGAAAACGTAAACGACTATGAGGTGGGCGCCGAAATTAAGGCTGATATATTCAGCGTTGGCGAAAAGGTTGATGTAAGCGGCACATCTAAGGGACACGGCTACCAGGGCACAATTAAGCGCCACGGTCAGCACAGAGGGCCTATGGGTCACGGTTCCAAGTATCACAGAGCAGTTGGTTCTTTAAGCTCCGCCACTTCTCCCGGTAAGGTTAAGAAGGGCAAGAAGCTTCCCGGACATATGGGTTCCGTAAAAGTAACGGTACAAAACATTGAGGTTGTTAGAGCAGATGCTGAGAAAAATCTCCTTCTTGTTAAGGGTGCCGTTCCCGGAAGCAAAGGTTCTGTCGTTGTAGTCAGAGAAACCGTTAAGGCTAACTGATAAGACGAAAGGAGGAATTGAAAATGGCATTAGCAAAACTTTTAAATATGAAAGGCGAAAAGGTTGGGCAGATTGAGCTTCCCGACAACATTTTCGCTATTGATATAAATGAGCATGTGCTTCATTTGGCAGTTGTTCAGCAGCTTGCAAACAACCGTCAGGGCACACAGAGCGCTCTTACAAGAGCTGAGGTGAGAGGCGGCGGAAGAAAGCCGTGGAGACAGAAGGGTACAGGCAGAGCAAGACAGGGCTCTATCCGTTCTCCTCAGTGGAAAGGCGGCGGAGTTGTTTTTGCGCCAAAGCCGAGAGATTATTCCTTTAAGCTTAACAAAAAGGTTAAGAGGCTTGCGCTTAAATCCGCACTTACGGCAAAGTACAACGACTACAAGGTGTTTGTGCTTGACGAGCTTAAATTTGAGCAGCCTAAGACCAAAGAAATGGTTAAGGTTCTTAAAAACATAGGAGTTGAGAAGGCGCTTGTTGTTATTGACGGCAACGAGCAGAACACGGTTCTTTCCGCAAGAAACATTCCTTCGGTTAAAACAGCTTCCGTAAGTACAATTAACCCTTATGACATTTTAAAGTATGACGCTTTTGTTGTTACAAAGAGCGCAGTTGAAAAAATCGGGGAGGTATACGCATAATGGCTGATATTAAATATTATGACGTTATTTTACGTCCGATTATTACAGAAAAAACAATGAACGATATGGCTGACAAGAAGTATGCCTTTTATGTTCATAAAGAGGCTACAAAAAATCAGATAAAAGAGGCTGTTGAAAAAATGTTTGACGGTGTAAAGGTTGAATATGTAAACACTCTCAATGTTAAAGGCAAAACAAAGAGAAGAGGTTACACTGTCGGTAAAACAGCAGACAGAAAGAAAGCCATTGTTCAGCTTACCGAGGAATCCAAGGAGATTGAGGTATTCCAGGGAATGTAAGTTAAAAAAATATGCTACACGAGGCAGGGTTGTAGCTTTTCCATATACGAAAGGAGTGTAAGAAATGGGTATTAAGAGATTTAAGCCTTATACACCTTCAAGAAGGCAGATGACAGTTTCAGACTTTGCTGAAATTACTAAATCTACTCCCGAAAAAGGTCTGTGCGTTCATGTAAAGAAAACAGCCGGACGCAACGCACAGGGCAAGATAACGGTTCGCCATATTGGCGGCGGCCACAAGAAGAAATACAGAGTTATAGACTTTAAGAGAAATAAGGACAATGTACCTGCAAGGGTTGCCGCTATTGAGTACGATCCTAACAGAACAGCCAACATCGCACTTTTGTTTTATGCCGACGGAGAAAAGAGATACATTATCGCTCCCGAGGGACTGAAGGTTGGAGAGGTTCTTGAAAGCGGAGAGAATGCGGAAATTAAGGTTGGAAACGCACTTCCAATGAAGAAAATTCCCGTAGGCTCCGAAATTCACAACATTGAAATGACGCCGGGCGCAGGCGGAAAGCTTGTCAGAAGCGCCGGCAATGTTGCTCAGCTTATGGCAAAGGAAGGGAAGTTTGCTACAGTAAGGCTTCCATCCGGCGAAATGAGGCTTTTACCTATTAACTGCCGTGCTACTTTAGGCGTTATAGGAAATCATGAGCATGAACTTATTAATATAGGTAACGCAGGTAAGAAAAGACACATGGGCATAAGACCAACCGTAAGAGGTTCCGTTATGAACCCCAACGATCACCCTCACGGCGGCGGCGAGGGCAGGGCGCCTATAGGCAGACCCGGGCCATGCACACCTTGGGGCAAGCCTGCACTTGGTCTTAAAACAAGAAAGAATAAGGCCGGCGACAAGTATATTGTTCGTAGAAGAAATGGTTAATAAGGAGGCCGCATAATATGAGCAGATCAGTTAAAAAAGGACCTTTTTGTGACGCACACTTAATGAAAAAGGTTGAAGCAGAAAATGCTGCTAATACAAAAAATGTAATTAAAACATGGTCTCGTCGTTCCACAATCTTCCCAAATATGATTGGCCACACAATAGCCGTTCATGACGGAAGAAAGCATGTGCCGGTATATATTACCGAAGATATGGTAGGACACAAGTTAGGTGAGTTTGCGCTTACAAGAACTTACAGAGGACATGGAAAAGACGCTGACAAGAAGTCAAAGGTTAAATAAAATCGTTTTTTGAAAGGAGGGCTTTTTCATGGCCAAGGGACATAGAAGCCAAATCAAGAGAGAGAGAAACGAACAGAACAGAGAAAAGAGAGCACACGCTCATGCTAAATATGTTCGTGTTTCCAGCTCAAAAGCAAAAATCGTTTTAGACCAGATTAAGGGCAAGAGCGTTGGAGAGGCTTTAGCTATTCTTGCATATTCTCCAAGATACGCAGCGGATATAATTGAAAAGGTATTAAAATCAGCTATTGCCAATGCTGAAAACAATCTGGAATTAGACGTTAATAAATTATATGTTGAGGAAACGGCTGCCAATCAGGGGCCTGTTCTTAAAAGAATTCAGCCGAGAGCGCAGGGCAGAGCGTACAGAATCAACAAACAGACAGCTCACATTTCCATCTACTTAAATGAGAGATAAGGAGGTTTATTAATGGGTCAGAAAGTAAATCCACATGGATTAAGAGTCGGCATTATTAAGGACTGGGACTCAGTTTGGTATGCTGATAAGAAGAATTATTCTGATTATCTTGTTGAGGATCAGAAGATTAGAAAATTTATTAAAAATTCAAACCCCAACTACAATATTTCCGATATAAAGATTGAGAGAACAAACGACAGAGTTAAGGTTACTGTTTTCACATCAAAGCCGGGTATTATTATAGGCGCAAAGGGCGAAAACATTCAGAAGCTTACGGCAAATGTTCAGAAGCTTACGGACAAGAGAGTTATGTTAAACATTAACGAGATTAAAAAGCCGGAGCTTGACAGCCAGCTTGTTGCCGAGGACATTGCTAAGCAGCTTGAAAGCCGTGTAACCTTTAGAAGAGCCATGAAGCAGGCTATGAGCAAGAGCATGAGATTTGGCGCTAAGGGAATTAAGGCGTCCTGCTCAGGCAGACTTGGCGGCGCTGAAATGGCAAGAACGGAAACCTACCATGACGGAACCATTCCACTTCAAACATTAAGGGCGGATATTGACTACGGTTTTGCCGAAGCCAACACAACATACGGCAAGATTGGCGTTAAGGTTTGGATTTACAAGGGCGAGGTTCTTCCAAAGGCCAAGAAAAACAAGAAGGTTGGAGGTGCGCAGTAATGTTAATGCCAAAGAGAGTTAAAAGACGTAAACAGTTTAGAGGACGTATGACAGGAAAGGCTAACAGAGGCAACAAAATAACTTACGGCGAGTACGGTATTGTTGCTTGCGAGCCTGCATGGATTAAGTCCAATCAGATAGAGGCAGCCAGAGTTGCCATGACAAGATACATTAAGCGTGGCGGTAAGGTTTGGATTAAGATATTTCCGGATAAGCCCGTTACTCAAAAGCCTGCCGGCGTAAGAATGGGATCGGGAAAAGGTGCAACCGAGTATTGGGTAGCTGTTGTTAAGCCCGGAAGAGTTATGTTTGAAATTGCGGGCGTAAACGAAGAAACCGCAAGAGAGGCTTTAAGGCTTGCCATTCATAAGCTGCCTATTAAGTGCAAGATTGTTACAAAGGCTGAAACGGAGGTCAATGATGAAAATTAAAGATTATCTTAATGAATTAAATGACAGATCCGTTGAGGAATTAAATCAGGATCTCGTTGAAGCAAAGAAGGAGCTTTTTAATTTAAGATTCCAGAATGCTACAAATCAGTTGAATAATACAGCAAGAATTAGCCAGGTTAAGAAGAACATTGCCAGAATTCAGACAGTTCTTTCGCAGAAGTCAGGTAATTAATTTTTGAACCTGAAAGGAGGATAAATTCGTGGAAAGAAATCTTCGCAAAACCAGAGTTGGTATTGTAGTAAGCGATAAGATGGACAAGACGATTGTTGTTGCTATTAAAAACAACGTAAAGCATCCATTATACGGAAAGATTGTTAAAACAACATACAAGCTCAAGGCTCATGATGAAAATAACGAGGCCGGAATTGGCGACAGAGTTAAGGTTATGGAAACAAGACCTCTCTCCAAGGACAAGAGATGGAGACTCGTTAACATTGTAGAGAAAGCTAAATAATATATATTGTTTAGTAAGTCTATTGAAAGGAGACTAAGCTATGATTCAGCAAGAAAGCAGATTGGTAGTAGCTGATAACTCGGGAGCAAAGGAAATTCTCTGCATTAGAGTTATGGGCGGCTCTACAAGAAGATATGCAAATATTGGTGACGTTATTGTTGCTACTGTTAAAGATGCAACACCCGGCGGCGTTGTTAAAAAAGGCGAGGTTGTTAAGGCTGTTGTTGTCAGAACCAAGAAGGGCGCACACAGACCTGACGGAAGCTACATTAAGTTTGACGAAAATGCCGCTGTTATCATCAGGGATGACAAGAACCCCAGAGGTACCCGTATTTTTGGGCCTGTTGCGAGAGA
>CAYMAA010000007.1:0-29228 GCA_964388305.1 uncultured Lachnospiraceae bacterium
ATTGTTGTTGTTTCCGTTGTTGTTTCCGTTACAGCTTCGGTAGTTGTTTCGGTAGATGCTTCGGTGGTTGCTTCTGTAGTTGTTTCTATTGCCGCAACACCGCTGTCAGTATTCCATATAATTCTGCCCCAACCATTTATTTCAAGTGTGTCTGTGTGAAGCTGACCGTAAAGAGTACCGCTGTCTACAACCTTAGACTCTGCATTTGGTACACATACAGTACCGTAAACCTCTGTAGAACCGCCTGTTATTGTAAAGCTCTCAGCGCCGCTGTTGATGTTGCCGTAAAGCTTTGTAGCACCTGAAATCTCAAGTGAAGAAGCATTAACATTTAAATCAGCAACTGCAATATTACCGGCATTTAAAACAACATTTGTACCGTTTATATACAAATGGGTTTTATCAACACTGCCCTTTTGCTCAAGCTGCCAAGATGAATTGTTGTCATAGTTGATTCTCAAATTTGAAAGAGTATTTACATTATTAATGTAGATATAAGCATCGTGGTCACCTGTCACAGTAATACTCGGATTAGTGCTACTGCTAATATTATTAATTACAAGCGTTACATCGTTGTTTGAAGTGTCTATTGTAATTGCCTCATGATAAGCATCTACCCAAGAACCGTTTATAGTCAAGTTTTCAATATAAGCGTCTGCGGAATATGTTTTCGGTGCACCAACAGCCGGTAACTGATAAGAAGAACCGATAGCACTATCCCAAGCCCATTCACCTTGAGCATATACATTTGCCTCTACATCGCCCAAGTTATTAGAAATCTCGGGAACATCAAAATTCTTGTAAGAACATTCAAAGCTTGTGTTATTATCAAGAATTGAACCCTCATACTGGGGAGCAGCAAAATATGTCGCATCATCTGCAAACAAACTATCATTATACTGTTCCAAAGCATAATATCCGTCAAGGTATGTCAACTGGTCAATCCAACCCCAATTATGCTCAGCGTCTTGCTTTGTACTATCATAGACTGAGGTCTTTACATACTGCTTATCATTAACCGTATCAGAAATGAATAAACCTTTAATTATATTTTGCTGTCCGTTATGAACATAAATTTTTCCGTTTGAATAAACGCTGCCATCAATTTCCATTGAGTTGCCAATCTTAACATCACCATTGGCAATTACGGCAAGGTTAATCTGTCCGTCGGGATCTTCAGATGTATAGCCAACGCTTTCATAGCTCTTTCCGTCATAAGCGGAAGGCGATGCCGCCATAGCCATAACGGAGCTGCCTGCAACCATAGCCGCGCTGAGTAAAATTGCAGTTAATTTTTTAATCTTCATTTTTCATACCCCCATTTTTAATATTATAGTTTAATTAAAAATTTATAACAACATTAGATAATACTCCTTATATCATATATTATACACTAAAAAAAATTTTTTGCAAGTGTTTTTTTACAAATTTTACCGCATTTTTAACCAAAAAATGAATTTTTATTTACTTCCCGGTGTTATAGTCCGCATATATTCCGTCAAAAACATTCAATATGCCGTCTACAGCCTTATCCCAATTATATCGGGATAAAACGTACTCCGCCGCCCCCTGCCTGTAATATTCCACCATTTCCCTGTTATTAACAAGCAGCCTGAGCTTTTTGGCTAAATCCTCCGCATTACCCTTATTAAAGTACATCGCCCTGTCCTTCGCAACCTCGCTGTTTTCCTCAATATCGCTTAACAAACAGCAGTTGCCGTAAGCCATGCCCTCCAAAAGAGTATTTGCCATACCCTCCAAATTGCTGGGCATACAGTATATATAGGCGTTGCTGTAAAGCTCGCCAAGCTCCTGCCCCTGCACAAACCCCGTAAAAATAATTCTTTCGTCACCTTCAGCCATTTTTACAAGCTCCCCGTAATAGCTTTTTGATGTAACACCCCCTGCAATAACGAGTTTTTTGTCCGTTTTAACATTTTTGTACGCTTCAATAAGGTAATGAAGTCCCTTTTCGGGTACAATCCGCCCCAGCGACAATATGTAGCCGTCCTTTTCAAGACCGAATTTGTTTTTAATTATATTTGCCTCATATTTTTCGGGTCTGTCTATGCCGTTTGCAAAAAGCAAAGGTCTTTTTCCGTAGCGTTCAAGAATGTAATTAACGGCATTTTTGGAAAGCACCATACAGGCATCTGCTTTTATTGCCGCCGTCTTTTCACCAAGCTCCAAATAAAAGGAGGCAAACCTCCCCCACTTGTCCCTTTGGCTGTCTATACCGTGCAAAAAGGCAACGCACCTGCATCCAAACAGCTTTGCAAGTCCTATCATAACACATGAGCCGGACGCATGGTAAGCAATAACATCATACCTGCCGAAAACAGCTCTCAATGTGGCTAAAAAAGAGTAAATCGGCACTTCTGCCGCCCCTTGTATTGTGGGAATGGTTATAATCTTTGCCCCCATATATTCTTTAAGGTTCTTAACATCATATTCCTCACCGTAAATATTATGCCCCATTCTGTTATAAATGTGAACCGTATGCCCTTTTGCCGCCATTCTTATAACATGCTCTCTCACAACCTTTTCAATGCCGCCCTCCGTGGAGGGTATTCTCTTGTGTCCTATTACCGCAATCTTCACTATAATACCTCACGCATCAATTAACATCAATAACAACAAGCTCGGGACGGTTGTTTATTCTGGGAATAGCCGCTCTTCCCCCAAGTCCTCTGCTTACAACAACACTGCACTCGCCGTAGGTGTGTACCCCCTCCGTAAGCTCAGGGAAAAAGCCTTGTGTCTGGGCATATAACGCTCCAAGCGCCGGTATGCGTATTCCTCCGCCGTGAGCGTGTCCGCACAAAGCCATATCCACCTTTAAATCATCTCCAAATCTGTTTGTAAAATATTCGGGATAATGTACAAGCAGCAGCTTAAACTCCTCATTTTGCTGAAAGTTTTCAATAAACCTCGGAGCGTCATACTTTTCGTAGGTTTTAAACGGAGAAACCAGTCCCCCAATCCTGATAGTGTTTCCGTTAATTTCCGCTCCCACAGCCTTGTTGTATAAAACCGTCACCCCCGTTGCCCTTATATCCTCGTCATACTTTTTGTCCTTATTGTAAATATAGTCCAGCTCATGATTTCCGTAGGCATAATAAACGGGAGCAATATCCTCCTCCTTTAGCTTTTTAAGCAGGTTTACAACCACGCTGTAATCCTTATTGTAGTTGTTGTTCATATCCCCTGCAAGAGCAATTAAGTCCGGCTTGAGATTTTTAATATCTTCAATCAGATCGCAATTTTCTTCTCCATACTCTCTCAAATGCAGGTCGGTAAGCAAAACAATTCTCATTGGGTTGGAAATTTTGTCGGAGCTAACCTGATAAAATGTAATTCCGTAATAAGAGTTGTTTAACATTCCGGAAATAAGCAGAAACAAAACAATTCCAATAACAACAACCCCTGCAAACAGACCGGCTGTTTTTATGCGCTTTTTAGGCTTTTTCTCAGGCTCTTCGGAAAAACCCTCCTCCTTGCGCTTTTCGTCCGTTTCCGTAAAAGCGGTGTTTTCTTTGTTTTTTCTGCTTTCCTCCCTGTGCAGCTTTTTCTCCGCCTCTTTAAAAAGCGTCTTTATAAAAGACATATTCATCACCTCACCTGCTTAAATGTTTCGCTTAACAGCTTGCGTATCTCAAATATTTTGGATTCCTTGCTTTCGCTGTAGCCGCTTTTAATTTCAAGTCCCAAATCTCCAAACTGCTCGTTCAGCTTTTCAACCTGCTGGTCTACCGCTTCAAGGAGATGTGTTGCCTTTCCGGCGTCGCAGTCGTTTATAAATGCCAGATAAATCTCGTTTCCGTTATAAACAACAAAGTCATTTTCAGGCACAACGCTTCGCATAATCTTTCCCATATATGCCAAAACATTGTCCCCCGTATCTCTTCCGTGCCTTTCGTTAATTCGCCCCAAATTAGCCACTTTAACCGCAATACAGGTAAAGCTTGCCGGCAGAATTTTACTTGCGTACGAGTCAATAAATTCATCGCATTTTCTTCTGTTAGGCAGGCCTGTGGTTTTATCCGTCCAGAAATTGTAGTCCACAAAATCCGCAATTCTTCCTATAACAATTACCAAAAGGGTTGTAAGCGCCAAAAATGCCAAAACAACAAATATACCGTACAATTTAATGTTAATTCCCTCAACAGTGTTTACGCTTGTAAGAGTGGCTAAGTTAGCGCTGCCCTGATAGTAGTTAAACTCCGTAACCGTATCATCAAGAGAAACATACAATTTGTCCAGTCTTTTGGATATATCCTCAAGCCTGCTGTCAATAGACGCTTTAAGCTCCGCCTTTTGAGCCTCCGTAAGATTTACGCCTATATAACTGAAAATTTCAAGTATTCTTCTGTTGTAATCCTGCTCAATGCCAAGGTCGGAATAATACACCTTGTAGTCTGCGTAATTGTCTATTAAATAATCGTATGTGGTGGTTCTGTCCACCGCAAGCTTTTCTCCCTCTTCATCAAGGCCGTTGTTAGTGCCGTAAATATCCTGCAGTATGTAGGAGTAGCTCTCTCCCACACTGTCCGCCGCCTGGCTCTCCGTTTTGCTTTTTTCAGCAAAATTATCCATTACGCCCTTGGTGTAGTTTATCTGCTCCTGAAAAGCTCCCTTGTCAATTTCTCCCTTTTCAATTTTGTTTTTGTACCTTGCCACAAGAACATCATGATCCTGACTGAACTCGTTGCTTAAAATATCAACATAAACATAGGGCAAAACAGAATCCTCAATATATTTATACTGATTGTAAAGGTCGTTAAAGCTGTAGCCGCTTTTTGCCGCGCGGTAGCTTGAAAAAGCCTTGTTTTTTACTTCAAGATAGCTCAGCACCTCGTCAATATGCTCCTTAATAAGGTCTGCCTTTTCAATATAATCAAATGAGCTGTTGCTGACAACCGCCGTATTGTTTGGAATAACCGACTGGCTGACATACTTCTCCCCAAAATAGCTTATATAATTGCTTATAACGCTGTCCAAAACATCATTGGCATAGCTCGCCCCCTTGTCCGCATCAACCTTAAAGGTTACTAAATATTTTGTGGGTTTGTCCTCATATTCCTCGCCATCGTTTAAAATAGCTTCCTTTCGGCTTATTTCGTCCTCGGACATAACGCTTTTTACATTTATTTTGGATCTAATATCGTCCACGCCGTCGTCAAGGTCAAGCTGATCTATAACATTTTGTATAACCTTTGCCGAATAGATCTCCGTAACGTCCAAAGCCTGCCCGCCGGGGGTTTCCCCCATAACAGCCTCGTCATAGGTATACTCCAGCAAAATGCTTGCGGTATAGGTCTGTCTTTTTTCAGCCGCCAGAAAATATAAAACCCCCACTATTACGGAAACAAGTATAATCCAATACTTTCCTTTATTGATATATCTGAATATCTGAAATGTTTTCACCGCTACCCCTCTTTCGTTCTTCATATTTACAGCATATTATAAAAATAACCAGCCATGCAAAAATTGTAAAAAACAGAGTACTCTTAATGTCTGCCTTTTCAATAAAACCCTTTTCGTTTACTCTCTGAATAAGATAATTGTTGCTTTCGTTTACAATATAGTCATTATCCGTTTTCTTTGCAATTTCCGCAATATCCGTTAAATCCTTTTTTAAGGATGTCAGCATATTTTCGATTTTTTCAATCTGCTGAGGACTGTTATAGCCAACGCTTGTCATGTGGTTAATAATACTGTTGTTTGTTGAAATCTTCTTTTGAAATGCGCTTGCTGAGGTGCCGTCATTGTTTGCGTCCACCGCCAAATAGTCAATTCCCGTTTGAGTTTTGGACATATAATACTTCATATCCAAATCCTCCGTAGGTACCAAAACGGTAGAAATCATACTTCCGTCATATTCCTTTATAATGCCGTTTCTTATGGCATAAGCCGCAGTTCTTTTAGAGTGGCTCACCTCAATAAGGCTGTTTAAATGCTCTAATTTGGAAACATATCTTTCTCTGTTCTTTGCAATGCCGTTTTCCAATATATAAGCCCGGCACTTGCTTAAGCTTACGTTAATGTAGTCCTCCATCTTTTGTTTAACGGAAAGGAATGTTTCTCCCGTAGACGGTGAAATAAAGGTGGAGTTTTCGTTGCTGCGCTGATTTAAGTAGTCCCTAATTTGGGTTGCCTGAAGTACATAAAGGTCATAAACCTCCATATACTCCATATCCTCATCCGTGCTTAAATCAACCTCCAGTGCGATTCCCTTATCCGCATACATATTGTTAAAATAGTCCTTATAGGCTTTTCCTATAAGTCCCAGCATGGACTCGGCGGAAATGTGCGCCTTTGTTATAGCCTTTGGCTGTTTATATTTTATGTTAAATGTTGTGGCAATGTAATATGTGGACTCGTCCGTTTCGGAAAAAGTTTCCGTAGAGTCCATAGCAACCGTAACGCAGTCGGAAAGCTCCTTTGGAGTAATTTCGGAAATGCCTGCCAGGCTTAATGCGGATTTCATAATTTCTTCCGATGAAATTTCAAACATATTAAATTTAATTCCGTTAGGCGTAAGCCCCTTTGTTGCCTCCTCATAATTAAGGCTGAGCGTCATACTTGCGCTGTTTTGGCTCTGTCTGTAATTAATTCCCATAATTATAAACGGGCATAAAATACACACCGTAAGTACAGGCACAAAATGCTTGCAAACGCTTTTTTTAACTCTTACCGCCATATCAATAACGGTTACATAGGTTTTCGGCTTATTCTTTTGCTTTTTCTTCAAACCTTTTTCCATTTTCGCCTGCTCCTTTCCAACTCAAATACTATAAAGCCGAATACAATTAGCCTTACAGCGGCGTTAATTCCTCTGTAAAAAATTGTATTGTCCGTTAAATAAGTAAACCAGCAGTACATATACAGAGTAGCATATAATACGGCTGCTTTCAAGCTGAATCTTTTGTAAAATAATATACACTGCCCTATCATCTGGTACCCGAAAAACAGTAAATACCCTATAAAACCCAATTCTATATAAAGCTCCAATATGTTGCAGTGCAAGCCCTCCGTACCGTTTACATGCCCTGTAATAAGCTGCAGGTTTCTGTTTATCCATCCAAGTCCTCTGCCTATGTATGAGGGGGATAAAACATAATACTCGTTTACCGCATTGTAAAGGGTCGTTCTGCCCATGGCATTTATGCCAAGCAGATTTATAATGTACTCCAAAATGCCCTGCTTAATAATAAACATATAGGCAAAGGCGCTTAAAATAAACCCTGCCTGCACACACAGCAAAAGCCTGAATGTAAACCGCCTGCCGGCCTTTTTTTGCACAAAGCCGAAAAGGTTGTAAAACACAAAGCAAATAGCAACCGCAGGCAGTATAAACCTTTTGTACCCAAGCAAAACCGCAATAAGTGCAAGAATAATTTTAAAAACAGCGTGTTTTTCATTCTTAAAATTAATAATAAACCAGAACAGAAAAGCGCCTATTGCAAAGGTAACGTCGTGTACCTCCAATTTTCCCGAGGCCTCGGTATTATCCGCCCCGAACAATATAACATTTTTAACGTCATTAACTGTTGTGGTAAAGCCGTATTCCTTTATGACGAAGAAAAAAATCATAAAGTAGCAAATTATCATACTGTAAAATATGTAGCCTATCGCCCTGTGCTTAAATAAATAAACGGAGCTGCAAACAAAGGCAATTCCTATAAGCTGATATAATATGTCGGAAAAACCCCTGCTCATAACCCTAAGAGCATTCATTTGGTAAGCGTTAAGCAAAAAAGAAACAATAAGCATTATCATATATCCAATCATATAATAAAGCGCCGTTTCCGCAGGGTGCCCTGCGTCCTCCGTATTCCCCTTAACGCCCAAAACAATGATGCCCATTAAAATAACAATACTCATCATAATATAAACAATGTACCACGGTATGCGGTATGTTGCGGAATACCACCCTGCAACCATACATATAATGTATATAACCGCCAAAATTTTTTCCTGTACACTTGTTCTTTCTTTTTCTTCAACAATAATTTCTTCCGGTTTAAAATCAACCATATTTATTCACCGCTTATAAGCCTGTAATATTTTTTCAAAACATCTTCGTTTCCGTAATGCCCCTTTAAAAGCCGCTCCTCATAGCTCTTTCTCAGGCTTCCGTCATTTATAAGCCTTTCAAGTCCCAAAGCTACTCCCTCGGGGGTCATTTCAACAACCATACCCTCGTTTTTGCCAAGCTGGTCGTAAACCGTGTTATAATTTGTTGCCAAAACAGCCTTTCCCAAAATTTTAGCCTCGTCCAAAACAATGGACTTCCCCTCATACCGTGAGGTTTGGGCAACAACAGTACAGTTTTTAATGTAAGGATAAGGATTTGCCCTCTGCCCCAAAAACTCAATGCGGTCATTTACTCCAAGCTCCGTGCAAAGCTGTTTAAGCTCCCGCTCCAAGCTTCCCGAGCCTATAATAAACCACTTAAAATCGGTGTTTTTTAAAATTGCGGCGGCTCTCACGGCAATATCAAAGCCTTTCTGTTCTTCAAGCCTGCCTATGGAAAGAATTATGTTTTTCTCCCCAATGTATTCTTCGGGTAAAAAGTCCTTTGCCATCTTCCTTATAAGCTCTTCCGAAATAAGGTTTGGCAAACAGGTAAATTTATTTTTTATTGCGGGAAATTCCTTTTTAAGTATCTCCAAACATTCATCGGAAATGGTAACAATCTCATCTAACCTTTCAAAATAAGGCAAATCCCTTTTTGCCTCGTACCCCGTAGAGGAGTAGTCGTTGTGTACCCAGCCTATTTTCCTCTTTGCGTTTATTTTGTCAATAACATAGTATATAGGCTCGCCGTGCATAAAAGCAATGGCAGTGTCATATTCCTCCGTCAGTTTGGGAATTACTCTTTTGTAAACCCTCCACCTTATCTGACGGGCAAGGTCTGCATTGCCCCTGCTTAAAATCCTTGCCGCCGGTGTAAATAAACCTCTGCTCATTGCCCCCAAAAAAGCCTTGAAACCTCCAAACATACCCCCAAAGCTTTTTTTGTAGCAATAGTACAGCCTGCCGTCAGGCTCAGGCACATTAACCCACTTTGGCACCTGCCCTAAAAATATGCCTCTTTTTTCAAATAAAATCAAATCTATGTCATAATATTCGGGAGAAATCATTTGTAAAAGATTAATAAGGCTTTTTTGCGCTCCGCCCTCACCCATACAGTTAATAACAACGGCAACTCTCATAAACCCCTCCAAAACACCTGCTTGCGGCATTACCAAAATCTCTTCAGCAAAAAAACCAATTCGTATGCCCTAAGCCTTAACAAAATAACCGTCATACGGGAAAACCAACCGTTTACCTCTCTTAAAGGCACATTGTAAATACCCTGTTTTATTCTTTTGTTTTTCATAAGACCCTTAATAATTTCCTTCTTCTCTTTTCTTCCAAGCTCACAGCCCTGCCGTGTTATGTTTTGCAGCTCGTATAAAACAACCTCTCCAAACCTTAAATCCGCAAGTCCCTGCTCACGCTTTCCTTTAATACCTGCTTTTTCAGCAATCCTTTCAAACTCCTCGGCAACGGCAAGTCCAAACCTCGCATATCCTCCGGCATAATACCTTCTTATGGCGCTTTTGCCCCTTTGCGCATAGTGGTAATATGCCTTTCGGCTAATAGCCATTTTAAAATTATCGGCTCTGTCCGCCTGTAAAACAAACAGCCTGTCCTCACCCATAGGCTGACTGCCAAACCTAAAGCCGTACCTTTCCAAAAAATCTCTTCTGTATATCCTTACGCAGTGGGTTAAGGGTCTTGTTTTAAAAAATTCATAAAAGTGACTGCCAACCAAATCCCCTTTTTCAAAAACTCCCTCAATGCCGCAAACCCATGGTCTGCTGCTTAAAACATCGCCTTTTTCGTTTTGGCTTTCAATATATAAGCCAAACAAAACAATGTCACTTCCCGTTTTTTCCGCAAGCTCTATGTTTTCCTTTAATGTTTCCTTTTCTATATAATCATCGGCATCCGCGAAATATACATATTTCCCCTTTGCCTCCTTTAACCCTGCGTTTCTTGCCTGTCCTGCTCCGCAGTTATCCGTATGAATTACCCTGACTCTTTTGTCTTTGCGTAAAAATTCCTCACATTCTTCTCCCGAGCCGTCATAAGAGCCGTCATCTGCAAGTATAAGCTCAAAATCCGTCATGCTCTGCTCCAGCACGGAACAAACAGCTCCCCGTAAATACTCTCCCGCATTGAATACAGGCATAATTACACTAACCAAAGGTTTATTTTCTGCCATAGTCCGTCTCCCAAAACCCTTTTAACTGCTCTTTAACGCTTTTTATAAAAACAAGCAGCCTTGTGCCAAGCCTTGTACTATACAGCTTTCTTAATATAATCCATCTGAGCCTTTTTATTCTCAGCCTGCGGTCTATCATTTTAAACTCGCCGTTTTTCATTCTTTCAACAATCCATTTGTTTTCTTTGCTTATAAGTCCGTTAAAACCGTTAAAGCCTGCGGTTTCCTTAACCCAGTCAAGCTCCCAAAGCTCCTTCAGCCATTCAAGCCTTTTTTCTCTGCTCCATTTGCAGTTTGGATGATAAGCCCCTAACCTTAATGCCATTTTAATAACATATATAAGGTGACAGTAAAATGCCTGCGCAATACGGCTATTGCTCCATTTTCCGCTTTTAACAGCCTCCGCCTTAATGCTTAAAACAAAGTCATTATATTTTTCCGCTATATTTTCACAAAACCTATCCGTTGCGGAATCGTTTCTGCCAACAACCAAATAAACCGTCCTTGTATCCGCAATAATACTTTTGGCAAGGCTTTCACAGCAAAAGCTGAATAATGTATCCTCCCCGTAATCAATATGCTCATCAAATAAAATACCCTTTTTATCAATAAGGCTTTTTTTAAACAGCTTTCCGCAAACATGGCTGAAGTTTTTATCCGCCCACATGGTATGGTTAAAATTTTCAGCCAAATAAATGTCTGTTTCCTTTCCCGAAAAGCCTTTTACGCTGTAATTGTCATTTAAGCGCTTTGCCTTTTCTCCCCGTTTAATTTCCTCAAAGGCAAATGCCGCAATCTCCGCATCACTGTTAAAATACTCGCTCATAATGCTAAAAGCATTCGGCGCAAGCATATCGTCCCCGTCCACAAATGTTATCCACTTGCCCCGTGCCGCAGCAATCGCCGCATTTCTCGCAGAGGATACACCGCCGTTTGCCTTGTGTATAAGACGAATGTTATCATATATTTCAGCCAGCCTGTCGCAAACCTCGCCGCTGCCGTCCGTTGAGCCGTCATCAACAACAATAATCTCCGCATCTCCAACCTGAGCTTCAATGCTTTCAATACATTCCGTCACAAAATCCCTTACATTATAAACACTTACACAAATGCTCAAACACGGCATAAAACTCCCCCTTAACCTGTTTAATATGCCTATTTAATTATACACTAGCCAAAAAGCTTTGTCAACGGCTTATGAACGATAAAAAACTGCGACGAACCGCCGCAGTTTGATAAAACAGCTTATATTTTAGCTTCTGTTTTTGTGCCGTCAATATCCGTAACAAGCTCATACGCCCAAATATCGCCGCTTTCTTCATCTCTGAAAAGATAAAGTATAATTCTCATCCAAACCTCTTTTCCGTTGTAATATCTCTTGTATTCAATGGATTTTGCCAAGTCAAGCTCATTAAACTCGCTTATAAGCCTTTCCCTGTTCATAAAGGTTAAATACTTCTCCCTATATTCGGGCAGAATAAAGTTATCCGCCAAATGCTTTGTGCATTCGTCAAAATTCAAGCTGTCCAAGCCTGTTTCCGCATTCCAGCGTTTAATGCTCCTGTTTTTAATAACAGTATTTTTTGTAAGATTTATGGTAAAGCTGTATTCTCCCAATTTTTTCAGAATATCGTGTAAATGCCTGCTGCGTTTTTCAGCGGCATTCTCATTTCTGAAGTCCCTGTCATCATCTCTGACATAAAGCATTACTATCTGATTTTCGTCGGAATAGTCCATACTTGGAGTTAATTCCAATGTAACCCAGCTGTAGCTGCCGTTTATAAGCCTTCTGTAATGACACACTGCGCTTTCGTCCGTGCTTTTAAAATATTCTTTCAAATATTCCAAATTTGTAAAAGCTCTGTATCTGTCCTCATCATCCTTATAAACATTGCCCTTATCCGCAAACTCCTTAAACCACTCGGACAGACTTCCGCCGTTTTTTGCGTTATAACCGAACTCATTTAAGTCGCTGTGTATAATTTCGTAGGTATCCGTTGTTAAATTTACTTTAAGAATTTTGTGATGCGAGCTGTAAACAAGCTTTAAAGCGTCCTCCATATTGCTTGCGTCGCTGTCTGCCACCTTCCAGCTGAAAAGCACCCATGGCTCGTCCTCTCTGAAGCCTTGGGGAATTGTCACCTCAAAAACAACCCATTCGTACTCTTTATCTAACTTATATCTTATAACGTATCTTATTCTGTACTTTTCGTCCTTAATGTGTTCCTTAATATTTTCAATACTGCTTGCCTTTAAATATCCCTCAACATCATCGGGGTGAATTACTCCGTTGTCTACAAATCTTTTAATATATTCGCTTATTGTATTAGCCGGAGGATTGTTGATTTTATCGTGAGCAAAATTATTTTTAATAAGATAATATTCTCCCGTTTGTAAATTAACCTCCGCCGCCTTTATAAAGTAATCTGTAATTTCTTTAAGATAAGACTTTACAAGCTGCCTTTTTTTAAGCTTTAAATATTCCACGTTATCCTTGTCGGAAACAAGCTTTTCATAGTTTTCTATAGGCATAGGTCTGTAAAAATAATATCCCTGACCGTATTCACAGCCAAGCATTGTTAAAATTTCAGACTGCCTTTCCGTTTCAATCCCCTCGGAGATTGTCGGCAGCTTAATTTGATGAGCCATTTCCAAAATAGATGTAATAATACTTACGCCTCTTTCCAAATTATCCTCATCAAAGTCCAAAAACTTCATATCAAGCTTCAGCATATCCGCATGAGCGTCTTTAAGCATATTAAGGGAAGAATATCCGCTTCCGAAATCATCTATAAGCACGCTGAAACCCGCTTTTCTGAAGCCCTCCTCCGTATCCTTAATAATATCCTCATTTTCTATGTAGGCGCTTTCGGTAATTTCAACCTCAACATATCTTGGCGGCAGCTGATACTTTCTTGCGAGAGCCGAAAAATACTCAACCACGTCCATTCTGTAAATATCAACACGGCTTACATTAACGGATATGGGCAGCGGCTCCATACCGTCATCTATCCATTTGCGCAGTGTCTTGAAAACCTCTTCCCAAACATATTTATCCAAATTTACAATATATCCGTTCTGTTCAAGAACCGGTATAAACTTGCCCGGAGCAATAAGTCCCTTTTTCGGGTGAAGCCATCTTACAAGGGCCTCCGCCCCCACAATTTTGCCTGTTTTAATATTGCATTTCGGCTGTAAATAAAATGTAAATTCTCCGTTTTCAATTCCTCTCTGAACCTCGGGCATAAGCTTCAGCTCGTTTTCAAGGCTTTGAATAAGGCTTGCGTTAAACCAGCAAATCTGAGACTCAGGGCTTCCTATAACACGGCTTGCCGCAATTACGGCATTGTCGTACATATCTCCAACGTGCATTTCCTTATTGTTTATAATATATCCGCCAAATACGGGTCTGAAGTTGTCCACTCCCTCAAAATTTTTGAATACATCTGTCAGTCCCTTGCTTATGTATTCGTAAATCGCTTTGTCGTATTTTAATACTACGGAAAAATTATCTCCGCCCAAATACCCCGAAAGGGTTTTAAGCCTCTCGTCTGTTTCCTTTAAAAATTTAGCCGTTGCTTTAAGCAGCCTGTCCCCTGCGGCTCTTCCGTACCACTTGTTAAAAAAACTGAAATGCTCAATATCTATTGCCAAAATGCAGTATTGCCCTTCATCGGCATGAATATACTCCTGCACCTTTTTAAAGTAGGGCCGCCTTCTCCAAAGTCCCGTAAGGGCATCAATCTGAGGCTCATTAAGGGCAGCCGCCTTAACCTCCGTGCTTCCGTCGGTCTTTGCTTTTTCATTGCTTACGCCCTTAATCATAATAACATTACACTCGCCCCTGTCCGGCACATTAACGGTTCCATGGCTCACGTTGCACCATTCGCACAATGTTTTGTTAAACAAAACGGAATCGTTAAATTTACTATGGCTGATTGGGCAGTTATGACAGGGAGCGTCCTCACCGCAAAAGCACTCATAGCAAAAATCCCCCACCTTAACAGACGGAAACAAATCCGCAAGCCTTTCGCTGAAACAAACTATTCTGTAGCTTTTATCCGTAACATATACTAAATTAACCTTTTCAGAGTTATCAGCCATAAAATCACCCTCGGCAAATTAACTAATGAACATAAACCACTTAATATTATTATTATAACAAATATCACCAAAATTGTCTATACTTTTATTAATAAAAAAAAATAATTTTTTTATTATATATTATGGTGAAACACCGGCTAAAATGTAACTGAAAAAATATATATGCGCCCTTTATTCCTCCTTGCTTTTTTTATAATAGCTTTTCAGCTTTTCAAATGCTCTGTTTTTTACCTCACAGGCTTTAAGTCCCGTCAGCAGCTCTATTCCCTCATCAACGCTTTCAATGGCATATATATGAAATTTCCCCTCTTTCACCGCATCAATAACATCATCTCTCAAAACAAGCTCCTTAATGTTATGCTTTGGTATAATAACCCCCTGCTCTCCGTTTAAGCCTTTCCTTTTGCAAACATCGTAAAATCCCTCAACCTTGTAGGTAACTCCGCCAATAGGCTGAATTTCCCCAAACTGATTAATACTTCCCGTAACGGCAAAATTTTGCTTTATACCCACATCGGCAAGGCTTGAAAGAATTGCGTAAGCCTCTGCGGAAGATGCGGAATCTCCGTCAACTCCTCCGTAGTTTTGTTCAAAACAAAGCCTGCAGCTAAAGCTTAAGGGAAACTCCCCTGCAAACTCTCTGCCGATGTAACCTCCAAGCACCATAACACCCTTTGTGTGAATTTCCCCCGAAAGCTTGCTTTCCTTTTCAATATTAATAACTCCCGCCTTGCCCATATATGTGCTTGCTGTTATGCGTGAGGGTCTGCCAAATGTGTTTCCGTAAGCCTCTATAACGGAAAGTCCGTTTATCTGACCTGCCTTGCTGCCGCAAACATCTATAAGCATATCCCCCTCTTCAAACATTTCGTCCAACTTATCCTCATATATGGAAATACGCCTTTTTATACCGAAAACAGCTTTTTTAATATGCTCTGCCGATATACTGCCGCTGTTGTCCTCCGCTGCGTAAGCGTCTGCCTCTGTAATAATATCGTTGATTTTCGCAAACTCACTGCTCAGCTTGTCTTTTCTTCCGCAAAGCCTTTTTGATGCCTTTATAAGCTCTCCCGCAGCGCTCATATCAATGGGTTTTGTATCGTTTTCATTGTGATAATTTTTTAAATATCCCACAAATTTTCCCAAATTTTCCCTGCTGTCATTCATTTCATAATCAAAAAATGCGGAAATTTTAAACAATTTGTCCGTATCATCATCATAAGCCTTTAAAAGCTCATAATAATACCCCGAGCATACCATAATAATTTTTCCGTTAAATTTAACAGGCTCAGGCTTTAATGTTGTTAAAGATACCCCCGAAAACTGATAGTCCTTAACAGGCTCTATGGCAATCTCTCCCGTTTTTAAAACCTTTTTAATCGTTTCCCAAACAAAAGGCGATGCAAGCACGTCGCTGAGCTGCAATATAATATACCCTCCGTTTGCCTTGTGCAGTAAGCCGGGCATAATTTTTGTGTAGTCCGTTACATAATTTCCGTATTCGTTGTCAAACTCCACTTCTCCGGCAAGTCCGCAATAGTTCGGGTTGTAGCAGGTTATAACAGGCGCGCCCTCCATACCCTCATTGTCCACAAACAGATTTACCTCATAGTTTCTGAGAGCCTCGTCATTGCCCTTTTTTTGTGTCCACGGCATTATTGCCGCCATCATATCCTCTCCATCGTCACTGTCAACATCGGAAAAAAGATCTATATTTGCCAAAATATCCTCTTTCAGATTTACAAGATATTCCGTAACCCTGGGGTTATCTACATATTTTTCCTGCAAAGGCGAAAAATACCTGCCTACGGTAAACAGTCCCATATTGTATTCCATATCGTCAATTTCTTTTTTAATTTCCCCCTCGGCTTCCTTAATTTCCTTAATATATTCATCGGCGGATTCTATAATAGCGTCGCTCTTTTTTGTAAAGCTGTCCCTTTCCTCTTTGTCAAGACAGTCATATTCCTCGTCACTTATTACCTTTCCGTCAATAATAGGCGTAAATTTTAGTCCGCCGTTTTCATTTTTAACGGAAAACCCCTGCTCTCTGGCATTGTCGCTTATCTGCTTAACAGCGTTCTCCCGTCTGTTTTGAATTTCCTTTAAAAGCAGCTCCTTTTCACTTTCATATTGTACCGAGGTATATGCCTTTGGCAGCTCCACGGTAAGAGTGTGTATAAGCTCGCTTATTTCGTTTTTAAACTCTCTTCCGCCTCCTGCCTTAAAGCTTAAAAGCATAGGCTCTTTTGGCTTTTTAAAATTGTATACATAGCAAATGTCCTCCGGCACAGCCTCCTTTGCCGCCGCCTCCTCAGCCAGCTTTTTTGCAAAAGCGGTTCTTCCGCAGCCGCTTTTTCCTACAGTTAATATGTTGTAGCCTTTTCTTTTTATTTTAAGTCCCAAGCTTATAGCCTCAATAGCTCGCTCCTGCCCAATGGCATCTTCGCTGAAGTTATCCTCCAAATTGCTTATGTCGCTGTCATAGCACAGCTCATTATATTCTATCTCTCTCATATAAAATCACCTCATTCCGATTAACTCGGCTTTGCTTAAAAATACTTCCACATAATAACGGCGGCTTCCTTGTTGTTTTCATAATATCCGGGTCTTTCCCCAACCCTTTTAAAGCCTTTCTTTTCGTACATTTCAATGGCTTTGCTGTTGCTCTTTCTTACCTCCAGGGTTATTCCAATCATTTCCTTTTCAATCGCAAGGCTTATCATCTCGTCCATAAGCCTGCCGCCGTAGCCTTTTCCCTGCTCTTCCGGAGTTATTGCAATGTTGGTAATGTGCCCCTCGTTAATAACGTGCCACATACCTCCGTAGCCTATAACCCTGCCGCCCTTGCAGCACATAATGTAATAAGTAAGACCGTTTTTGTAGTCGTCCCTTATCATACCGGCGCTCCATGGCACGGCAAAGCATTTCTGCTCAATCCCGGCGATTTTTTCAATATCTCCTTCTTCCATTTGCCTGAAAGTAACCTCCTGCCCTGCCGCTTCAAGCTCCCTTTCGGCTTGAGGCTTTCTTAAATAAATAAGCTCCGCCTTATCCCCGTCAACGGCAGTTTCAGTCATTTTTAGAGCAATTTCTCCCACACAGACGGCTCTCTGCACATTTCTGCCTATGCCTGCAATTCTAAAGCCTGCCTTTAATATGTCCTCGCCGTAAGGCTTTGTGCCGTCACCTGCAAAAACAGCCTCTCCGCCAAATTCCTTAACCTTTTTTATAACATTTCCAATTTCATCGGCGTCATATTCCGCCAGCTTTTCACCGTTTTTAAATATGCCGTAATAAACCCTCTCTCTCCTTGCGTCCATAACAGGCACGGTTATAACATTTTTTTCATAACACCCGTAAGCAATAACGTCCAATGTTGGAACGCAAATAAGCTTTTTGCCCAAAGCCTTGCAAAGCCCTTTAGCCGTTGCCATACCTATCCTTATGCCCGTAAAGCTGCCCGGCCCGCAGCTTACGGCGATATAATCCGCCATGCTTATGTCAAGCTCCAATGCTTTAAGCATATTTTCCACAAGGGGCATAAGCGTAACGGAATGATTTATTTTGCAGTTTATTAAAAACTCTCCCAAAACCTTTTCTTCCGTAACCAAAGCGCAGCTTGCCGCCGCACCGCTTGCATCTATCGCCAAAACAGTCATTTTTTCTCCACCTCTATCCTTCTGTAGTTTTCTCCCCTGTCAAAATCCTTTAAAATTTTTATCCAAACAGCGCTTTCGGGTATCGCCTCTTTCACAATTTCCGCCCATTCCACAAGGCAAACACCGTCATCAAAAAAATACTCGTCTGCCCCGATGCCGTAAAGCTCATCTTCTCCCTCAAGCCTGTAAACATCAAAATGATACAGCTTCAGCCTGCCCTCATATTCGTTTATAATTGTAAACGTGGGACTTGTAATATGCTCCTTAATCCCAAGTCCCTTTGCGACGCCCTTGCAAAAATATGTTTTTCCGGCGCCCAAATCTCCGCTTAAACAAAAAATGTCCCCGTGCTTTGCCTCTTCTCCGAATTTTATACCTAAATTGTATGTTTCCTCTTCACTGTAGGTTTCAAAAGTTTTTTTCATTTCAGTTCAATCCCTTTTTCTTTAAGCAGATTTATAAAGTGACTGTCAATAATCTCCACACCGCTGTAGTTAAGGTGTGCGTCGTCCCTAAAATTTTCGTTGCCAACAAGATTTTCTTCTTTGTTAATAATATTGTAGTCAAAATATTCAATATTGTTCCTGTCGGCAAAATCCTTAACAACAGCATTTATTTTATCATAGTTTTTAATATATTCCATTGAAACAGGCGCAACAGGCGCGGTAACAAATATTAGCCGAATGTCCTCATCTTTAAGCAAATCGCAAATTTTTTGCATATATTTCATTTGTGTCGAGTTAGTCTTAAAATTGTTTCCGTCCATGCCAACAAACTGATTTGTGGTGTTGTATTCGCTTTCTATCATATTATATGTGCAGTAAACAAACCCTTTTCCGCCGTATCTTTCCTCTCCGGTCTGCTTTTCGGAAGCAGGCTCCGTAACGCCAAACCTGCTTTTAAACCTTTTGTTGTATTCATCGCTTTTAAAAGCATAATAGTCGGACTGATATTTAAGCATATCCACATTGTCCTTTATTTTTTCCCCTAAAGGAAAAGCCTCCTTTCTGTACTCCGCCTTAACTTCATCATTGTCCATCACCTGAAAAAGCTGGTTTACCTGATTTATTTGAAAACCCGTATCAAGCACTCCCCAATAAACCTCCATAATAACGGTTTTCGGCTTTTGCCTGCTTAAAATGTCCTTCAGCTCGTAATAGGTGGAAACGGGAAGCTGCAAGGGCATACCCATATTGTAGCTGTTTACTCCAAGCTCCCTGTCGAAAATTTCAGGGTCAAATGTACAGTAGGCATGAGAAGAGCCTAAAAAAACAACGTCCGCTTCATTTTCCTCTTTGTAAAAATCCTCAAATCTCTGTCTGTTAAATTCGTTTATAAGGTTTTCCTTAGATGTTGCCTTAAATGTTTTTCCGAGCCATAAAACCATAGGCAGCAAAACTCCGCAAAACAGTATAATTTTAAGTATAAATATAAAGGTATATTTAAAATTGGAAATATATAAAAGCCGTTCCACTGTCAAACACCCCCGTTCCTAAAATAAATATTCCTAAAAATACATAAAACGCAAATCTGAAAACAAAGGGCAGGCTGTCAGCCGTTTCAACAATACTCCCTTTAAAGCTTAAGCCCTCCATTAAAAACAGTAAAGCTATACTCACTCCTATTACACAAAGATTAAACATTCCAACTCCAAAGCCAAGTATTGTTTCGTAAATATACTGTATGCTGTTCAAATTTCCAACTCCGTCAAACAAATGCAATGCGGTATAAAAGCCGTCCTCCAAATTGTTTGCCCTAAAAAATATTAAAGAAAAGCTGAATAAGCAAAATACAGCCATTCTGCTGAAAAATTTAGGTATCTTTCCCTCTATGCCCGTAAATTTATACAGCTTGTGCTTATAGTATCCTATAATTTCATAAATTCCGTTAATTGCGCCCCATAAAACAAATGTAAGGTTTGCTCCGTGCCATAAGCCGCTTACAACAAACATCGTCATTATATTAAACATCCACCTGGGTCTGCTGACTCTGCTTCCTCCCATAGGTATATAAATATAGTCCTTAAACCACCCCGAAAGAGATATGTGCCACCTGCGCCAAAAGTCCTTCATATTCTCCGCAAAAAAGGGCCTATCAAAGTTTACCGTAAGGTCTATGCCCATGGTTTTTGCCGCGCCCCTCGCAATGTCGGAATAACCCGAAAAATCGCAGTATACCTGCACTGCGAAAAGCATTGTTGCAATTATAAGGGATATTCCGTTAAACTGCTCTGCGTTGGAATACACATTGTCCACCACAACAGCGGCTCTGTCCGCAACAACAATTTTTTTAAAATACCCAATCATCATAAGCTTTAAGCCGCTTTCAATGTTTTTTACATTGTAAAAATGCCGCTCAAAAAGCTGACCCATAAGGTTTTTTGCCCTTTCAATGGGCCCTGCCACAAGCTGAGGAAAAAATGTTATAAATAATGTAAATTTAAACCAGTTTTTTTGCGGTTCAATCTCACCTCTGTAAACATCAAATGTATAGCCTGCCGCCTGAAATGTATAAAAAGAAATGCCCATAGGCAAAATAATATTAAATTCCCGTATGGGATACTCTGCCCCCAACACTCCGAATACGCAGTTTAATAATTCGCTTGCAAACACAAGGTACTTAAATATAAATAACATACCGAAGTTTATAACAATGCTTAATATAAGAAGTCTTTTTTTAACCCTCTGCTCCTTTTTCCGCATAGAATTGCTTATTAAATAATTCGCGGCGGAAGAAAATAAAATTAAAAGAATAAGAGCCGGCTCCCAGCACATATAAAAATATAAGCTGGCAATTAAAAGCATTATCCATCTTACCCTGTGGGGTAAAATATAGTATAAAAACAGTACAATTATAAAAAATATAATAAAGTTTGCCGAGTTAAACAGCATACAAAATCCTCCAGCCAACGGCTTACCGCCTTTTATTATACTTAACTTCTATATTTTAAACCAATTCACCAAATTATACAATCACTTTTTCCAAAATAATTGCCATTTTACAAAGTTTGTGCTATAATAGCTTTGTTTGGGAATTTTGTCCCTTAAAAAATATTTTATAAGGAAGTGAACAATAAGTGGACGGTCGAAGTCAGAACACAAAAGCAGATTTTAATAATTCAATAAGCCAATGTACTGCCCTGCGCCGTACCGCTTATTTGTTATAATAAATTCTGCCTTTGTGCCTAAATCCGCCTTTAAAAATAAAGGTGCTTTTACAATACGAAAGGAGAATTATTATTATGCAGGAAAATAACAATTTCAATGAATTGCTATCCATGCTGAAAAGCCGCCGTTTTTTGGATCTGCGCCATGCCCTCAAAAAAATGAATGAGGTGGATATTGCCCTTTTTATATGCGAAACAGACCCGGAAAGCATGGTTATTGTTTTCAGAATGCTGCCAAAGGATATGTCCGCAGACGTTTTTGCAAACCTGCCTCCCGAGGAACAGCAGCTTATTATTAATGAATTTTCAGATAAAGAAATTGCTTCCATTATGGAAGAGCTTTATGTAGATGACGCCGTTGATATGCTGGAGGAGCTTCCCGCAACGGTTGTTAAAAGAATACTTAAAAACACAACTCCCGAAACAAGAGAAATAATAAACAGATTTTTACATTATCCGGAAAACTCCGCCGGCAGTGTTATGACAGCAGAGTATATTGCTCTTAAAAAGCGTATGACGGTGGAAAATGCCATTGCCTACATACGCAAGCACGGAGTGGATAAGGAAACAATTTATAACTGCTATGTAACGGACGATACCCGTGTGTTGGAGGGTGTTGTTACATTCCGTTCCATTATAATGAATGAACCCGATGCGATTATTGAGGATATAATGGATAAAAATGTAATAAAATCCACTACCACCGAGGATAGAGAGGATGTAGTGGAAACATTTAATAAATATGACCTTATTTCCCTCCCTGTTGTAGACGGGGAAAACCGGCTGGTAGGTATTATTACCGTAGATGACGTTGTAGACGTTATGGAACAGGAAGCAACGGAGGACTTTGAAAAAATGGCGGCTATGCTCCCCAGTGAAAGACCGTATTTGCGTATGGGGGTTTTTCAGCTTGCCCTTAACCGCATACCATGGCTTTTGGTGCTTATGCTCAGCAGTATGCTTACAGGCGGTATACTTCAGTCCTACGAGGCAGCCTTTGCCGCTCTGCCTATTTTGGTAACATTTATACCAATGCTTACGGATACGGGCGGTAACGCAGGCTCGCAGGCAAGCACTCTTATAATAAGAGGTATGGCAATAGGCGATATTGAGGGAAGAGATGTTTTAAAAGTAGTTTGGAAGGAGCTGCGTGTGGCGCTTTTATGCGGTATAGTGCTTGCGGCAGTAAACTATCTGCGTTTAGTACTTTTTTACGGCACAACCTGCAGTCCGTTAATGATTGTTACAGTGGTAATCAGCCTTTTTATTACAGTAATATTGGCAAAAACAATAGGCTGTTTGCTGCCTATGGCGGCAAAAACCCTGCGTTTGGATCCTGCCATTATGGCTGCTCCCCTAATAACCACCATTGTAGATGCGGTAAGCCTTATAGTCTACTTTAATCTTGCTCATACTCTTTTAAAAATATAATTCAAAAGACTCAACCCCGTTATGGAGCTGAGTCTTTTTTATTTCATAAATTCCGCCGTTAATAATCAGTTTTTGCGTACACCCAATGTGGCTTTTTCGCCGTTTATGCTCCATTCCTTGGAGTATGCTGCGGCGTCCGTACCGTTTACGGCGTCCGATGCAAGTGTATCGCCTGTAATGCTGTCTTTCATTTTGCTGAATATTTCCGCAATTTTTTCACTGCCGCTGTAATATATTGTAATTCTGTCCAAAACCTCAAAGCCTGCTTCCTTACGCATTGTTTGAACCTTGGAAATTATTTCTCTTACAAAGCCCTCTTCAATAAGCTCCTCCGAAAGGTTTGTGTCCAAAACGACTGTTGCTGTTTTGTAGCTTTCCGCAACAAAGCCTTCCTTTTTGGCTGTATCTATAAGAAGATCCTCCTCTTTAAGCTCTACGGTTTCACCGTCAACGGTAAATGTTACCATACCCGAGGACTTGAGATCTGCCATAAGTGAGCTGCCGTCGGCATTTCTGAGGTATTCTCCTATTTTAGGAACAAGCTTGCCGTATTTTCTGCCCAGTGTGCGGAGCTGAGGCTTAAAGCTGTAGGTTGTAAATCCGCTTACATCATCTGTAAATTCGCATTCCTTAACATTAAGCTCGTCCAGAATAATTGCCTTGTACATATCGTCCAAAGGCTTGTCTGCCTTAATGTACATTTTGCCTATGGGTTGTCTGTTCTTAATGTTTGCCGTATTTCGCGCGGCTCTTCCCGCAATTACAACAGAAAGGACTTCTTCCATACAAACCTCTAACCTTTCGTCTATCCATTCTTCCTTTGCTGCAGGAAAATCACAAAGATGAATTGACTCGGGAGCGGATTTATCCACATTAATTACAAGGTTTTGATAAATCATTTCTGCCATAAAAGGTGTAAACGGAGCTGAAAGCTTTGCAAGCTCTGTCAAAACGGTATAAAGTGTCATATATGCGTTTACTTTGTCCTGAGGCATATCCTTGCCCCAAAATCTCTCTCTGCTTCTTCTTACATACCAGTTGGAAAGCTCGTCCACAAAATCATTAAGCGCTCTTGCGGACTCGGTTATTCTGTAGCCGTCTAAGCTTTTATCCACATATTTAATAAGGGACTGTAGCTTGGATATTATCCACTTATCAATAGGCGCAAGCTTATCATATTCAAGACTGTATTTTGTAGGGTCAAACTTATCAATTTCAGCATAGAGAACAAAGAATGCGTATGTGTTCCAAAATGTTCCCATAAATTTACGCTGTGCCTCGTTTACGGCTTTTTCATAAAATCTGCTTGGCAGCCATGGGTTGGAGTTGGTGTAAAAATACCATCTTACCGCATCTGCACCCTGATTATCCAAAACCGTCCACGGGTCTACAACATTGCCCAAATGCTTACTCATTTTTCTTCCGTCTTTATCCTGCACAAGTCCCAGAACAATTACGTTTTCGTATGGCGCTTTATCAAAAATAAGTGTGGAAATTGCCATAAGTGTATAGAACCAGCCTCTTGTTTGGTCTACAGCCTCGGAAATAAAGTTTGCCGGAAAATGCTTTTCAAAAAGCTCTTTATTTTCAAATGGATAATGATGCTGCGCAAAAGGCATTGATCCGGAGTCAAACCAACAGTCTATAACCTCGGAAACCCTTGTCATTTTCTTGCCGCATTCAGGGCATTTAATGTGTACATTATCAATGTAAGGTTTATGCAGCTCAATATCCTCCGGGCAATCGTCAGACATAGCTTTAAGCTCTTCAATGCTGCCTATAGCATGGCGGTGACCGCACTCACATTCCCATATAGGAAGAGGTGTTCCCCAGTAACGCTCTCTGCTCAAGCCCCAATCTATAACATTTTCAAGAAAGTTTCCAAAACGACCGTGCTTAATATTATCGGGAATCCAATTAACCGTATCATTGTTTGCAAGAAGTCTGTCACGCACCTTTGTCATGGCAATAAACCATGTGTCTCTTGCATAGTAGAGAAGTGGTGTGTCACAACGCCAGCAGAAAGGATAATCATGCTCAAAAGGAAGCGCCGCAAACAGCTTGCCGCTTTCTTTAAGCTTTTCTATTATAACGGGATCGCCCTTTTTAACAAACACTCCTTCAAGGTCAGTTACTTCCTTTGTAAAATTACCCTGTTCGTCTACAAGCTGAACAAAGGGCAAATCATAGTTTTTGCCTACCTTTGCATCGTCCTCGCCGAATGCCGGAGCAATGTGTACAACACCTGTACCGTCTGTAAGCGTAACATATCCGTCGCAGGTTACATAGTATGCCTTATCTCCGTACTTGTCTGCCACATAGTCAAACAAAGGCACATATTTTTTATATTCAAGGTCTTTTCCCGTATATTTTTCAACTGTTTCAGTACCCTCGCCCAAAACCGATTTCACAAGAGCCTCAGCCATAATGAAATATTCGTCACGGCTTTTAACCTTAACGTAGGTTTCCTTTGGGTTTACGCAAAGAGCCACGTTGGATGGAAGTGTCCACGGAGTGGTTGTCCATGCAAGAAAAGAAGTATTTTCTTCGTCAACACACTTAAAACGTGCTATAACGGAAGTTTCCTTAACATTTTTATAGCCTTGGGCAACCTCGTGAGATGAAAGAGCGGTTCCGCAGCGTGGGCAGTAAGGAACAATTTTATGCCCCTTGTAAAGAAGTCCCTTATCCCAAATCTGTTTTAAAGCCCACCAAATAGACTCAATGTATGAATTGTGGTAGGTAACATAAGGGTTATCCATATCCGCCCAAAAGCCGACCCTGTCCGACATATCTCTCCAAAGAGTTTCATACTTGAAAACGGAGCTTTTGCACTTTTTAATAAACGGCTCAACACCGTATTCTTCAATCTGAGGCTTGCCGCTTATGCCAAGCTCTCTCTCTATTTCAAGCTCTACCGGCAACCCGTGAGTATCCCAGCCGGCTTTTCTTAAAACATGATACCCCTTCATAGTGCGGTAACGTGGAATAATATCCTTAATAACTCTTGTTAAAATATGCCCTATATGCGGCTTGCCGTTTGCCGTAGGCGGCCCGTCATAAAATGTAAATTCGGGGCATCCTTCTCTTAATTCGATACTCTTTTTAAAAATATCATTCTTCTTCCAAAAATCCAGAATATCCTTTTCTCTGGAAGCAAAGTCTAAATTTGTGGTGACTTTGTTATACATTTTTTTACCTCCATCATATTTATGCTGCGCTGCTACTGCGTACTTCATTCTCTGCGTGTCTGCAAATAAAAAAGCCTTCATCACAAAGGACGAAAGCAAAATTTCCGCGGTACCACCCTAATTAGCCTTTTTTACAAGGCTCGCTTAAAAACCGTAACGTGGAAATCCGTCGAAGCCTACTAAACAAGTGTTCGGTTCGCCGCTAAAAGGTGATTTAACAAATGCTGCCGCCGCCGGCTTTCATCTTCTCCGGCTTTCTGTAGACGCATACAAATGCCCTGTCCTTATCATTGCGTTTAAAAATACTATACTAAGTCATTATAAAATGAGTTTCAAAAATTGTCAATAGTTTAGAAAAAATTAAAAAAATTTTATTAAAAATATCCGAGAAATAATTATAGGGAACGGTTAATTTTCCAAGGTGTATTACGGAAAACCAACCGTCCCCCTTATTTCATTTTATGCTTTCAAAAATTTACTGTCTTGTAAATTTAAAGGAAGAATTAAGCACTTTTTTAAGTATAACTGCCGCATCTGCGCTGTTTATTTCCTCGTCCGCATTTACATCCGCAACAGCCTTATCCGTTCTCCAGTTTGGTTTTGCGTAATCACTGTTTAAAACAAAGCTGAGTAATGCGGAACAATCGTTTGCGGTAATAAATCCGTTATTGTCCACATCTCCCACAATACCGCCTACAGGCTCAGGCTCTTCCGAAGAAGCCTCCGTTGAGCTTTCGGTTGCCGCTGTAGTGGTTTCCGTTGTGCTTTCTGTAGTTGTCACTGTTGTGCTTTCCGTTGTGCTTTCTGTAGTTGTCACTGTTGTACTTTCGGTCGTACTTTCTGTAGTTGTCACTGTTGTGCTTTCCGTTGTGCTTTCTGTAGTTGTCACTGTTGTGCTTTCCGTTGTACTTTCTGTACTGCTTTCGGTTGATGATGATATTTCTTCATCAAATTCCACCAATACAGACGTTACATTCAAATCTCCCGATGCTGTAATATAATATTCACCTTCAAGACCCGTGGCAACAAGCTCTGTTTTTGACCCTGCGCCCTGCTGGAATGTTACTGTGCCTACCGGTTCACCCGTTGCCTCGCTATAAACTATAAGATCTCTGGGGGTTTTATCGGTACTGCTTGCGTGAGATGCCGTAACGGTAATTTTTGCGCCTGCCGCAACCGTAAATGTAAGTCTGTTTAATGTTGTTAATCTTATTCTGCTTTCATTAGAGCTTGAAAAATCTCCCGTCTGTTCAAAATAAGGTGTATCCGCAAGATTTGACGGTGTAAGCTCGTAAGCCTTATCAATAATACCGGTCGGATCTGCGGGATCAGGGTCTGAGGGGTCATCTTCGCCCTCGGATGCTCCAAAATCTATTATTTGCTGTCCGTCTGTCATTACTCCCGAGTTGGCAATATCCTCCGCCTTTGCTGTTGCCGCATCTGTTAAATGAGTAACATCGGTTGTTTTTGTTGTATCGTCAAAATAGAAAACACTGCTTTTAACATCAAAGTTTTGAGTATCTGTAGGGTGCTTTGTATTGCTTGCAGTAAATGTTTCCGTTCTTGTGGCTGTCTGGTGAATGTTGGTATGTGTACTAAACGTAGAGTTATCAACCACATCATTATATGCCTTAATAAAACCGCTCCCATAAGTGCTGTCATCTTGAATACCGTAAATCTGTTTGGAATTTTCGTAGTAGTTCGCCTCGGAAAATACCCAGGATGATGCTCTGGAGCTTATGGCGCTGCCTGCACCGTATGTATAGTTGTTGTACATGTGCAGGTTTACATATCTTGTTAAAGGAAGCCTTGAACTGCAGTTGTTAAAGTAGTTGTGATGATATGTATAGTTATACTGCTTTGTTGAGTTGCTGCCGCCGTTTAATGAGCTTTTGTGAGTGTCGTTATAACGGCAATAGGAAATTGTTATATTTTTGCTTTCGTTCATATCCGTAGAGCCGTCGCCCTCGTGTTTATCCTGTTCTTCCGTAAGGTCATATTTGTTTTCTCCCACATCAAATGTACATCTGTGAAACCAAATCCTTTCACCGCCGGAGGTACTGCAAGCGTCCTCGGGATATTTTGAAAAGTTAAGGTTTTTAACTTCAACACCCGTACAGCCGGAGAATGTAAAACCCCATTTTAAAATTTGCGCGTCCGTTCCCACACCCTCAACAGTAAGGTTTGCGGCAGAGCTTACATCACACATATTAAAATAGCTGTCTGCGCTCATTACTCTGTCGGTAAGTCCGTTAAGCGCCACAACACCGTTGTTAATATCCGTTGTTTTTGTTCCGTCTGCATCTCTTGTTTGTGTATCTATAGTACCTATAATTCTTATAATCAATGGCTTATTTATTTTTGCTGAATGTTTTATAATATCTACCAAACCCGTATATCCGCCATAGCTTACGGTATTTTTAGTTTCGTTTGTTACATATATTATTTCAGCGCTGCTTTTGGGAGTACCGTCATTTTTATAAGCTCCAACACCTGTTGAATAGTTAAAGTGTGCGTAGCCGCTCCTGTCCTCACTGCCTACAAACACATTTTCAGCAGTTAAAACCTCTCCTGAGCCTGTTGTAATTTTTATATCATAATTGCCTCTCGCAATACCTAAAATATCTACTCTCGCATCACTTCCGTACTGCCTTATAAGCTCACTGTCCACTGCTGTGTAGTCTGTTTCATCGGTTTTTTTATATTCAACCTTTGCCTCCGCTATGTTTGTTTCGTTGCTCCATGTTGCGTAAGCTGTTTCGTACCAGCCGCCAAAGCCTGTAAGCTGACTGTCAGCCGCCATGGAGTTAAAGCTAATGCCGGCAACAATTAAAGCCGCCGCTAAAAGTCCTGCCGTAAGTTTTTTAAAAATTTTCATATAATATATTCTCCTTTGCTTTATAGTATTATAAAAACCGTCCTATACTTTCAATTTTATTATACTTTATATCAATAGAATTGTAAATTGTTTTTTTATAATTTTTACACGGCTAATTCATATTTTTAAGAAAAAAAAGAAGGAGCGGATATTCCGCTCCCCCAAAAAATATTATAATAATTATTGTTTAAAATTATATGCGCTGTTAAGTACCTTTCTGAGTACTCCTGCGGCATCCACACTGTCTACGGTGTCATCTCCGTTTACATCAATAATCGCATAATCCGTATTCCAGCTGTCATTTCTGTATCCAAGAGCATAAGCCAAAATTGCGGAAGAGTCATTAGCGGTGAGAACATTGTTGTTATCAATATCACCAACCAGACCCTTGGCAGGCTCAGGCTCATCTGTAGATGGCTCTGTTTCTTCTTCCGAGCTGCTTTCTGTAGTTGGCTCTTCTTCATTGCCTAAAACCGTTACGGCAGGTGCGGACATTGTAATGCTTCTTGTACCTGTA